>DATFXP010000136.1:0-8477 GCA_035315785.1 Candidatus Udaeobacter sp.
CCGAAAGAGCCAAACGCAAGTCCGAGCCCGTACGTGACGACCGCGACGATGATCCCAATCCAAGTCATCTCCAGACCAGACGCCCACCACGAGCGGATGGTGATCAGCGATTTCAGTGCGCCTACGGCAAAGTGCGCTACAAGACTGATTCCAAACGAGCCGATAACGGCGTCGAGGCCGCCAGAGAAAAAGAACGGAATGATCGGAACGAATGCGCCGATTGCCGTGGAAATGCCGGCTGACAAGGCAGCAGTCCATTGATTTGGAAACCGATGCTCGGACAAGCCAAGCTCGCTTTGCGCCATCGCCTGCACGAATTGCTCAGGCTGTTCAGCGAGGCGTTCCGCCATTTTCTGCGATTCTTCGGGAGTGAATCCCTGCAACTGATAAAAGAGCGACATTTCTTCGATTTCTTCTTCAGGGTTCTCCTGCACCTCGGCGCGCTCGCGCGAGATTTCTGCTTCGTACACCTCTGCTTCACTTTTCGCAGCGAGATACGCGCCCGCGCCCATCGACAGAGTTGAAGCGAGCATGCCGGCAAGGCCGGAGATCAAAATGTAATGCTGTTGATTATTTGTGGCGCCAGCGACGCCAGAAACGATTCCAAACACTGCACCAAGCCCATCGTTTGCGCCGTAAATCGCGTCGGCCACCCAACTCATGCCGCGTCCGTGCCAGCGTTCGCGCTTGAGAATTTTATCCAACGCCGTGCGCGGATTCGTCGGCGGCGCCATCGCGCTGAGCACCCGCGCATGAGCTTTCTCTTCGATCGCGCTTTTTCGCAGAAATTCCTGAACGTCCTCCTGGCCCGCGAACGCACGCTCAGCTTGATCGTGAAATTCTGCTTCCTGCCGTTCTTCCGTCGCTTCCATTCGGCGAATGGCAATTTCAGCTCCGGCGATCTTGTTCCACCACCGATTTAGACGGCGCGCAATCGTGTTCCTGAAAACAGGCGCCTCGGCACCAAGCTCCTTTAGCTTTGCTTCCCAACGCTGCGCATGCCGCTCTTCTGCTTCTGCCATGCGCAAGAGAATGCCTTTGCGTTTTTGGTCGCGTTCACGTTCAGCGAGATCGCGGTACGTTTGCGCAGTTTCGACTTCTGCCTGCCAGTTGCGCCTTGCAGCATCGATCGTTTGTTGATGATCTTTCTGCTCGGCGCCCATGCCGCATTAAAGCGCAGCCGAACGCGGTTTCCAAGTTGACTGCGGTTTACGCTGATGCGACTTCCGCGTTCTTTTTCAATCAGCAGGCTCCATCGCAGCGCTCAAGGCTGGCTCGGCGCGGGCTCGTAGCTGTTGAGCCGTAATGATGAGCGCCACCGAACCGATGATGAGAACGGCGGCAACCAACATGCGTGCGGTGACGGTTTCACCTGCGAAAAAGGTGCCGAGCAACACGGCAACAATTGGATTCACATAAGCGTAAGTGGCGACCTTCGCCGGGTCGCAATGACGCAACAGCCAAATGTAAGCCGTATACCCAACCACAGCGCCGATGATTACGAGATAAACAAACGCGCCTAACGACAACATGGAAACGGAACTGGGATGAAACCGCGGCAGTTCACCGGTAATAAGACCTGCAACCAAAAGCAAAACTCCTCCACAGATCATTTGTTGAGCAGCAGTGAGAAATGGTGAGGGCGCATGTTTCGTAGCGCGGGAGTAAAGCGAGCCCGCCGACCAAATGAAACTTGTGACGAGCAGGATCGATATTCCGATCACAGGATTTCGTCCGCCTGGAGAGTGAAGATGTAAACCCGGTCCGAATAGGATTCCCACCCCAATAAAACCGCCAGCAAGCCCCATCCACATGATTGGCGTCGGCTGAGCTGCCATTCCCGTGGCCCACCCAAGCAGCGTGATGTAAATCGGAACGATCGCCACGATCAGCGCCGCCAACCCGGAATCGATATACTGTTGTGAGATCGTCACCCCACCGTTGCCGCCGAGAAGCAAACACGCTCCGATGATGAACGACGTGCGCCAGTTCCTCCAGGTCGATTTGCCTGTTCCCTGCGACCAGGCAATCGCATACATGATCAACCCGGCCAAAACAAATCGCGCGCCTGCCATCAGAAACGGCGGAATCGTTTCAATGGAAAACCGAATGCCGAGATACGTTGATCCCCAAATCACATACAGCGCGGCAAACGCGATGATAACAAACGTTTTCTTCGGTGGGGCCATTGGGGAATGACAATGTCGCATTCGTTACGCAGAGCAACCCGCGAGCTCAGGCTGAAAGCGGTATTTGGTAGGGACGACGCGCTGCGCCGTCCGGACATCGCAGTGCGATCTCCCTACCTACGCGCCGCGTTTGAAAAGCAATCGATAGAGCAGCAACAGAATCATGGCGCCGACGACCGACATGATCCAGCCGGCGACGTAATTACTGCCCGCAAAGATGCGACCGATCCATGTCCCTACCAACGCGCCTGCGATACCGAGCAGAATCGTGATGATGCAACCGCCGGGATCTTTGCCCGGCATCAGAAGCTTTGCGATCGCGCCGACAACGAGACCAACAAGAATAGTCCAGATGATTGAATGAGCGCTGAAGTCCATAGTGCAAACAGATTTTACACGGCGCGTGCTTACGTTTTACGCTTAAAGATCACTCGATATAGCAACAACAGGATCATGGCGCCGACGATTGACATAATCCAGCCCGCTGGTTGCCCGGCCTTGTACCAGCCAATCGCCTGGCCGATGTAAGTGGCAATGAATGCGCCAGCGATGCCGAGTAGGATTGTGATGATAAAACCACCAGGATCTTTTCCCGGCATCAATAGCTTCGCGATTGCGCCAACGATAA
The DNA here is from genome assembly GCA_035315785.1 of Candidatus Udaeobacter sp. Lineage (GTDB taxonomy): Bacteria > Verrucomicrobiota > Verrucomicrobiia > Chthoniobacterales > UBA10450 > Udaeobacter. Next base: position 2,818 of record DATFXP010000136.1, read on the forward strand.
GGCCGACAAGAATAGTCGAAAGGATAGCCATAGTGAACCGCGTTTTACTGGATTAAATCGCGCGCGGCAAGGAAATTGGTTTGGATTGAAGCAATCAATACTGTAGCCACGCGCCTGTGGCGCGTTTTACCACCGCAGCGCCCCGAGAGACAGCCCATAGGGCCGTGGCTACAGTTGGATCACCTGAGCGGAGCGAATGTCGTGGCTTGCGCGAATTTCGTCGAGCAGCTGTTCGCTCGGAGCGGTGTCGAGATTTAGCACCGTGAGTGCGGTACCGCCGGCCTGATTTCGGCTGAGCGACATCGTGGCGATATTTACGCCATGCTCGCCGAGGAGCGTGCCGATCCGCCCAACCATTCCTGGACGATCCGTATTTTCCAGCACGAGCACCACGCCCTGTGGTCGGGCTTCGACCGGTCGGCTGTTGATGCTCACAATTCGCGGCGTGGCGCCGAAGAATGCGCCACCCACTGAAACGGTTCTGCCTTCGCCAGCGGCAGACAGTTCGAGCATGTCTGTGTAATCGCCGGGCGCGCTCAGGCGTGATTCGCTCACTTTCAAACCGAGAGTTTCGGCAAACGCAGGCGCATTCACTTCGTTGATTTCGCTGCCGCCGGCGACTTGCAGGAAGCCTTTCAGCGCAGCGCGGGTGATTGCCGTCGTATCAACTTCGTTCACCTTGCCGCTATAATTGATGTTCAGCGACTCCGCGCGTTTCGGCGCGATCTGCGACAAGAATTTGCCCAGCCTTTCGCCAAAACGCAGATGCGGTCCGATGATCGCCAGTGTCTTCGCGTCGAGATTCGGCATGTTCACTGCGTTACGGATCGTGCCTTCGAGCAACACGGCGCGGATCGATTGCGCAATTTCAATACCCACGCTCTCCTGCGCTTCCGCCGTCGATGCGCCCAAGTGCGGCGTAAGAACAACATTGGGCGCACCGCGCAAAGGCGAATCGGCCGGCAGCGGTTCAGTTTCGAAAACATCCAACGCCGCGCCCGCAACCTGACCGTCTCGCAACGCCTGCGCCAGCGCCGCTTCATCGGCCAAACCGCCTCGAGCGCAATTGATGATGCGTACGCCGCGCTTTGTCTTCATTAACCGCACGGCATCGAGAATGTGGTGTGTCTCAGCCGTAAGCGGCGTGTGCAGCGAGATGAAATCGGCACCGGCAAGCAAATCGTCGAGTTCATCTACGAGTTCTACCTGCAGACTACGTGCGCGTGTCGCGGAGAGATAAGGATCGTAAGCAACCACGCGCATACCAAAACTGATTGCGCGCCGACTCAGTTCGCTGCCGATGCGGCCCATGCCGATTACTCCCAGCGTCTTGTTATAGAGCTCGACGCCTTCGAAATTCTTTTTGTCCCACGCCTTGCTACGAACATTTGCGTCGGCCTGCGGAATCTTGCGCGCGACAGAGAGCAATAACGAGAACGCGTGCTCGGCAGTCGAAATCGTATTTCCTCCCGGCGCGTTCAACACGACGACGCCCCGGCGGGTCGCTGCTTCAACATCCACATTATCCACTCCGACTCCGGCTCGGCCCACCACACGCAGTTTGTTAGCGGCATTCAGAATTTTGGCGGTGACCTTGGTCTGGCTGCGAACCACAAGCGCGCTGAATGGCGGTATTAATTCGACGAGTTCGCGCTCGTTCAAGCCGGTTTTAACCGTGACCTGCAGCGCGTTCTCGCGCGCGAGTTCATCCACTCCACGTTGCGAAATGGAATCGGCGATGAGGACCTTAGGCGGAGTCACGGCAGAGTTGCTGTTCAGGTTCTAACCACAGAGGCAAGCGTGTGCCAAACTTAAAACTTAAATCTTAAAAGTTAAGGCCGGTTGTGCTTAAACTTTCGTCGCATGCAAGAGCGGAGAGCGTTCCTTGTAATTTTTGCAATCGTAGCCACGCTTGTCATTCCAGCTGCGCTCACGTTGCGGACGGTCATCCATCCCGTCATTTTGCAAGCCACATCGGATAACCCGACGCCGCTTGGATACACGTGGAGCCTGCTGTTGTTCATCATCCCGATCGGCGCGCTCGGTTGGTGGTTTGCCTGTCGACCCGATTTGCAGTTTCCGAGAAAAGCGTTCTCGCGAACGATCGCGGTGTTAACGCCACTCGGTTTCTTGCTCGATCTGTTGTTTGGCAACGCTTTCTTCGTTTTCCCAAATAAATCGGCCACTCTCGGTTTGGAAGTACCGGCCGTGGGTGGAGCGATTCCGATTGAAGAATTCGTTTTTTATCTCGCCGGGTTCATGCTGGTGCTGCTGAGTTATATTTGGGGCGATGAATACTGGATGGCGGCGTATAACGTGCGCGATTGCGCCGCGACAGCTGAAAACATACCGCGGATCGTTCGTTTTCATTTTGCGTCTGTCGCACTTGGAGTTGTGCTGATCGCAGCTGCGATTGTGTATCGAAAGTTTTTTTCCGGCGCGCCAGAAGGTTTCCCGTGGTATTTCATTTATCTCGTCTGCGCATCGCTGATTCCATCCGCGGGCTTTTTCCACACCGCGAGACCATTCATCAACTGGCGCGCATTCAGTTTTACGTTCTTTCTGTTGCTGTTGATCAGCTTGCTATGGGAAGCGACGCTCGCGTTGCCTTATGGTTGGTGGGAATATCGGCCTCGTACCATGATGGGGCTGCACATTGGAGCGTGGTCGGGCCTGCCGATCGAAGCAGTTCTTGTTTGGTTCGCTGTGACGTTCACCACAGTCATCACCTATGAAGTGATTAAGATCTGGAAAGCGCTGGGAACGCGAGCGCTCGAAGCATTCTTCGGAATCAAGAAATAGGCCACGTGGCACCTGTAGCCACGGTCCTATGGGCCGTTCACTTCTTCTTTTTGTCGCGAGCAGACCGGCAACAGGTCCGCACACTGGACGGATTCGTCCTGTGGCGAACCGGTGGCTACAGATCATCCGTAAATGATCAAGTGAATCGAATCAGGCAATTGCTGGGCAACATTAGTAGCCACGCTGCCGCGGAGTAACTTTGTCATCGCCGAGCGTTGCGATGCGCCAATAACGAGATAATCAACGCCCAGCGTGGCAGCGAGATCTAAAATCGTCGTGACGGCATCGTCGCTCACTGCATAAACCGGCAGGACTGTGATGCCGCGCTCGGCGCCAAGTTTAAGCATCATCGACATGATTGCTGCCGCCTCTGGGTTATCCTGCCAACGGCCACGCATAGGCGTTATCGGGCTGCCGCCGTAGAAAACAGCGATCTCTCTAACGTAAAGAACACATAACGTCGCCTTGCGCAGTTCCGCCTCTTCAAGGGCAAAAGTGAGCACCGGTGTCATACCACGCGCAGCGACCAGGATTTTTTGCCCTTCCTCCAGCCGTGGTCGCATACTGGTCACGAGGTCGGGCGTAACCATCTTGGCAACCTCGCGCGTAACCGTTAGCGTTGTGAGACCCTGCCGTTTCAATGTGTAGGCACGCAACGCGAGGCCGCCGATCAAAATCGCGAGCACAAATTGAAGCGCATCGACTTTCGTGTGAGCCAGCGTCAGCTCGACGAAAGCCAAAATCACAAACGTGATACCAAAGAGCACACGATCGTACCAGGTGAAATCTACATTCCGATTGAATGTGCAGGAGCCGAGGTTCACCGTGATCGCGCCAACGACTCCAATCGCGTAAAGACCGGCAAGCGCGCTGAAATCTGCTGCAAAAAGCAGCACCACGACCGGCAGGCCGACGGCAATCACGAGCGGCCACACCGGAACACCGTGCCGGTTCAGCCGGCGAAATTGCCGGGGCATCTCACGATCACGCGACATCATGTACAGCAGACCGATCATCGCTACGATCGCTGTATTGGCTGCGCTCAAAAGCAGCAGGCAAAAGACAATTCCGACAACCCAGCCGAAGACTTGTCCGACAGCCGGCGAAAACGTCGCGGCTGCAAATTCTTCCCCGACAAAGCGCAACATGTCTTCACTTCTCTGGTTAAGAACTGTGGCGATCGTGCCTTCGTCAGTTATATGCAGCGTTTTACCAAGCACGGTCGGCAGCGAAAGCATTGCCCATCCAAGAAGCGCCGTGCCGAAGACGACTTCGATGGCAATAGGCAAGATTGCCTTCAGCGACTCACGCCCAACGCTTGGATGCTCCATCGTCGATCCCGGGTCGAGTTTCATCACGCCGGTGAGGTTCGCGATCGACTCCGCACCTGATAAGGCCAGGATCACACCAACAAACTGCACCCAAACAGTGGTGAAACTCTGATGCGGTCGCTCGAGAAATCGCGTGGTCAAATGCGGCGCACTGAGCGCGATCAAAACCACCACTACTACTGCCGTCGGCAGCGCCAGCGCTACCGCAAAACTTCCGGAATGTTTCGGCCCGAGAAAATTAATTAACCCCATGACCAAAAGCACACCGATCGTTGTGAACGCGATGTGGTCGCGCATGAACTTGATCCAAACGATGTCCTCAGTGCCTGATGTGATGTAGCTCAGCGCTGACCAACCGCTCAGAGCGGCCGTTACTGTCAGGTCAGCAACGAGCAATAGGGCCCCTACCACGGCTAGCAAGCGTCCCTGTGAACGTGCGGATGAGTAGACACCGCCGCCATCTGGGAAGTGACGACAGATGACGATGTAATTGATCCCGACGAGCGCAGTCACAGCGCAGACTGCAAGAATGATTGGTAGAGATGAAAATCCGGCAGCGAGAAACGCGAGCCCAATTACATATGCTTTGCTGGTTCCCCAATCGCCGTAGAGCAAAGCGGCGGCGCGTTTCCAATCCAGGTTGCGAGGCCGATGGACGCCCGCACTCGCATCGAGAACAACATCGTCTATTAGCTGCGCCATCGGTGTAGGCAGTGACTCTCGATTGTACGCGCGCTCGATGGCAAGCGCTTTCTCGGGCAATGCGGAGCCGGCTTAACCTGTGAACCGGTAACCAATCCCGGGCTGAGTCTGAATTAAAGACGGTTTTGCCGGATCGGTCTCGATCTTTTGGCGCAGATGCGTGACGTAAACACGCAGGTATTGTCGATGCTCCTCGGACTTCGGGCCCCAGATTTCGCGTAAGATGTGGCGATGCGTGAGAACGCGTCCCGGGTGTTTCACGAATAAGCGGAGCAACGCATATTCGGTGGCGGACAATTTAATTTCACGGCCTGCGCGCGTGACCACATGCGCCGTAAGATCGACGACCAAATCACCATTTTTAAATACTGAGACTTCTTCGGACGGCCGTGTCTTGCGTTGAGCGGCGCGGAGGCGCGCAAGCAATTCAGGAGTACTAAATGGCTTGGTGATGTAATCGTCCGCGCCAGCATCCAGCGCCGCCACTTTTTCCTGCACATCATCGCGCACGGTCAGCACAATGACCGCGACTTCGCTCCATTCTCGCAAGCGTTTTAGTATCTGCAGTCCATCAAGGTCCGGCAGGCCGAGATCCAGCAGGACTGCGTCCGGTTTGCGCGTGGCGATTTCCATTAGCCCCTGCTGTCCGGTCTCGGCTTCATACACCTTGTAGTTCTCGCCCTCAAGAACGAGCCGCAGCAACCGCCGGATCTGAACCTCGTCGTCAATAATTAGCGCGACGGGATTCATTTAGCAGATGAAACCCGCGCCGCTGCAACCTTAACGGCGGATCCATCCGCCTCCATAACTTCTCCTAGCGACACA
>DATFXP010000137.1:0-4786 GCA_035315785.1 Candidatus Udaeobacter sp.
CGAAACAAGGTGAGCTATTTTCGTGCTTAGGTGTCGTCGTGGTCTGAAATTACTCTGCTAGTGAGGGGTGCAAACAGATAGCTTCGTGAAACAGAGACAGTGAAAATGCTGATAATTCTCCTCGCTGCGCTCATGGTGGCTGGCTGCGCGGGCGAGGACAACCTATCGGCAATGGCTAGGCCGGGCTCGGCTGCAGTATTTCACACGGAAAACGAAGCCAAATCGCTTCCTATGGCGGCAAGGCGGTGATCGGTATCCGTTTTGGCTCTTTAAAATCGTTCGCGTGCTTGTGCGTCTCGATCACTGCCAAAAAGCCGCACGATTCGGAAAATCGTGCGGCTTTTATTGGTCATTATCCTAGGCCGCGTAGACTCACTACTCAACCATTACGTGATCAACCACACGCGAATTGCCTGCGTTTACGTAATAAACACGCACGCGAGTGCCGGGTTTGATCGCCGTTCGGATGGGTACACCCGCCCTGTTCATAACGTGACCGGGCCCCCTGATAACATAAGTGCCCGGCTTATTCGAACTGTCCTCGCGAACAACCAGCGTTTTGACAGGCTGATAGCTGGCGGCTGCGCCCTCCTCAGTCGTCATCGAGATGATCGTTCCGGTTACCGTTATTGGTTCTGTTGTGGTAATTGCCCCTTGCCCTTTCTGCCCTTTACCCGTCGAACTCGTCTGCGCGAATGCCAGCGGCACAATGAGCACGCAGGCGAGGGCAACAACTGTTTTCTTCATGATGCCTCCCTCGTGATGGGTTATGTTCGTTAGACAGGTTTCTGAAACCTGCCGTTCAATGTTCTCCCTACCCCGCACGCGCGAATCGACATTATCACTCTTTGAAATCGCCCTTGTGCTCCTGCGTCTCGATTACGTTGCCAGCTTCATCGTAAACGCGAATCACGGCATTTTTGGAGCGGCTGCGAAACGTGGCGTAATCGATTCCGTTGGCGATTGCATTCGGCTCGCCGTACGACAGGCGAATGCACATTCCGATCGAATCAAAGCCGCGTTCACGCGAACCCGCCGCATTTGTCATGGAATTGTCGTTTGACCGTTCGCGAAACTGAACTCGTGTTCCAAGGAGGCCAACTTGGGCCGAAAACAGGAGGGAAAATCATGACAGCAGTGCAGATCGAGCGTTATGGGAACGAAGACGTGATGAAAATCGCGGACGTGGAGCAACCGCAGCCAGGTGCCGGCCAGGTGCTGGTGAAAGTGAACGCAGCGGCGGTGAACCCTGTAGACTGGAAAATCCGCGATGGACTGGGAGAGCTGTTTGGGTTGAAGCTGCCGCTGATTCTTGGTTGCGAGGTGGCCGGGACGGTGGAGGCGGTCGGCGGCGGAGTGAAGGATTTTGTAGTCGGCGATGACGTCTATGGTTATCTCGGCACGCACAGTGGTGGTTATGCGGAATACGTGGCGGCGCCGGCAAGCGAGTTCGTGCACAGACCGAAACAGATCGATTTCGATACGGCGGCGTCAGTGCCAGTCGCGGCGCTGACGACGTGGCAGGGAATTTTCGATCACGGCAACCTCTCGAGCGGCCAGCGCATTCTGATTACGGGCGCGTCGGGTGCCGTCGGCTCGATGGCAGTGCAGTTGGCGAAAAACAAAGGGGCGCACGTCATTGGGACCGGGTCGGGCCGCAACGAGGAGTTTGTGAGGAAACTCGGGACGGATGAGTTCATCGATTACAAGAAAGCGAAATTAGAAGAAGAAGTAAGCGGCGTGGATGTGGTGTTCGACACCGTTGCTGGCGACACGCAGGACCGGGCTTTTCAAACACTGAAGCGCGGGGGCGTTTTGGTGAGTACGGTTAACCCGCCGTCACCGGAAAAGGCCAAGGAGTTCGGCGTGACAGTGGCGATGGTAGTAATGATGCCAAAGCCTGATCAGCTCGCGGAGATCAATCGCCTACTCGAAAGCGGGAGATTAGAGGCGCGCGTAGCAAAGGTGTTGCCGCTCGAGGGAGTGAAGCAAGCGCATCAACTCTCCGCGAGCGGGCACGCGGACGGGAAAATTATTTTGCGGCCTTAAACCAAACCTAGTTTATCGCCGAAGTTAAATGCTGCGGGTTCCACTTCTGTGCGGCGCTTGCACGACAGTATGAGCTCGCTGCAAAGTCTTAGAATCCCTGTCTCTTGCCTTGAAGCTCGAGCCTGCGGAACATTGAGATATGAAAGCGCGACTGGTCAAATTTGGCGAAATCGAGGTCGAAGGAACACGCTATACGCACGATGTAGTGATCGACGGCGGCAAAGTGCGCAAGCGCAAGAAAGGACCTTCTAAGGAATTCCGAGAAAAGTTCGGCCACACGCCGCTTTCGGCCGGGGAAGAAATTCCCTGGGGAGGCAAGCGGCTCCTTGTTGGAACGGGCGCCCATGGCGGGCTTCCGGTGATGGACGAAGTCCTGGTGGAAGCGAAACGGCGCGGTATCGAGGTCATTGCGGCGCCTACAGTGGAAATCTGTGAGCTGCTAGAAGAAGTGAAGAAGGGCCAAGCGCACGCCATCCTGCATTGCACCTGCTGACTGCGGATTTGTGTTTAGTTAGGGAGGGCGGCCTAAAAGCGTGCCTTCGCACTTTGTTCCCGGCTTAAAGTAATCAAAACTCTTTGAAATCGCCCTTGTGCTCTTGCGTTTCGATCAGGTTGCCGGCCGCTGCGATTTTATTCGCCTGGTCTGCGGCTTTCGTGACGGAGCCGATGTAGCCAATCCTCAAATTTCAACACGAGCCAGATCGGATTGGCCCGGAAACGCCGGCCCCAGCGGACAATCGCTTCCTCCGGCACGGTCGCGTGAGCGCTCATCCACGTTGCCACTTCATTATCGTTTGCGCCCGTCGCGATAAATTCTCGCAACAGTTCCGCCTCAACGCCGGTTGCGGCAAAGAACATCCGGTCCATAGGACAATTATACTCATAAGAACCGCTTTGGCCGAGCAACTCGGCCCGGCATTTGTCCACTAGTCGGGCCGCAACCGCAGGAAACACATTTCCCAAAGCGGCATATGGACTGCGCGGTGAAGTGCGATTCAGATTAAGCGCAAGCGTGCGAAGTCTTTCCGTGTTCATACCATACGCCGATGCTTCGCGAAGGAGGGCGGCTTGCACTCAGCGATTTTGCAAAAGTAGCTGCCCATTCGAGTCTGCTCAAGGCTCGAGCCGAATCGAAATGGCATCGCGTGGCGGGCTTGCGGCACCAAACAATTCCATGCGTGCGCGAGAGAGATTCGCTTTTCACGGGCCGAACGGTTCGTTACGTGCGGAAGAAAAGTTGACGGCGTTTCTGGAACTCGAACCGGCGAGTCGGGCGCTTTAACGTTTCGGGAATCGAACAATTTTTGCTTCGCGTTCCTTCTCGGCTTTGCGCTTCGCCACGAATTCCTCCGTCAGGTCGTGCATGATGTCGGCGACGGTCCAGTCGGTTTGATCAGCCAGTTTTCTGAGCTCCACCAGCATGGTTTGATCGAGCGCGTCCAGTGGACAGCCGTCCAGCGTGAACGGCGTGACGTTACGCGGCGATGTTTTCACCCGCCGCTTTGCGCCAATTTCGGCGCAAGCGCAAGAAAATTCTGATTGACGAAAGTGTAACGGAGTTGTGACGCGGATTTGCTCGGGAATGCTCCGGCTACGGCTCCTTGAACTGGCTCTTGCGCTTGACGGCCCGAGCTTTCCCGTTAACCCGCAAAGTGCGATCGTTGCCGGATTCGGTCATGCAGACGGTGCGTTCGTTCTATTTCTGCCAGCAATTGCTTTCTTTTAAGCTTTATTTGGCCACGCAACTCCGTTGATGTTTCCATCAGGACCGCCGTTTCTGATGAGACGTTTAGCCATGCCTGTAGTCTGCCGTGATTTTGCATTCTCCCATCCGCGCTTCGAATACCGGATCAAAGTCGGCCGTATGAGAAGGGAAGGTCACACCGACGCGGATTTTATTCCGTGCGGCATGCAAAAAATGTTTCGCGTGGAAATTCAGGCGGGTGTAATCTACAGGCGGCGGTAGCCGAGCCGCGAGCACGAGAAGCAGAGACAATCCAACCAAAACGGCCTTGGCTACGCTTTGGGCGATCATTCGTTTCTCCAAATGATCGCCCGACTTTTACAGAGCCGACAGTTTGTTTGAGCTTTCGTTGGTCGCAATCCTCGCGAGTGCAGGAAAAATTGCGCTTTTCGGCTCGCGGAACTCGCCCTTGTACTCGTGCGTATCGATTACGTTGCCAGCCCAATCGTAAACGCGAATCACAGCATCATGTGAGCGGCTGTGAGACTTGGCGTAGTTTCTCGGACGTGTTGCCCTTCGGTCGCCTATGGTATGCTGAGCCGGATGCGGTCGAGCGCCGATGTTTCTCAATCTAAGCATCCTGCTGCATGGTGAGCGACGTGCCCGCTGGACTTCGTCATGGGCGAATACGACAGATGAATATGTCGACCTTTAAGTTGATACCCCGGCTCGCAGCGACATTGCGAACATGATTAAGAGTAAGAGCAAGATTACGATTTAAGAATCATGGCCTACACTGTTGCACGACCGAAGCTCAACTGGCGTGAGCGCATGTATTTGCCGGCAATCGTCGTCGGCCTCGCCATCACCTTGAAGCATTTCATAAATATGCTGCTCGGGCGCACCAAGATCACGATGCAATATCCCGAGGAAAAATGGGACAGCAGCCTGCCGGACCATTATCGGGGCGCGCCCGCGCTTGTGCGGGATTCGGACGGGCGTGTGCGCTGCGTTGCCTGTCAGCTGTGCGAATTCATCTGTCCGCCGCGCGCG
>DATFXP010000138.1:0-4221 GCA_035315785.1 Candidatus Udaeobacter sp.
GGAAGGACACGTTTCGCATAAAGCGGAGAGAACTGTTTTTGGATCCGATTCTCAAACTGAAAATTCAGGGCTACTTCCTTGTCGCTGTGTTGATCTCGCAAAACGGTGCTCGTCTCGCGTGGGTCATGATCGCTGTCGTGACAGAAAAAGACGATTTCTCCGCCGATCTCTTTTTGCAGTCGGCGGGCCGTCACAATTTTAGCGAACAAGAATCGCTTGGGAAAAAATCCGCACGGTTGCTGGCCGAAACAAATAATCGGATGATCCATTATTCAGAACGAGCTTCATACGCCCGCGGACGCTTCCCCACTGCGAAAGAGAGTTTGCTGCAAGATCGGCGCGAGAATTAGCACGGCCGCGCATCCAATAAGATTATACCAGAGATAACCGATGGTCGTCGTCGCGAACAAGAGGAAGACAAGCATTTGTGCACAGAGCGCCGCAAAAAACACCGCGGATCCGGTGACTCGACGAATAAAGAAAGCTGTCAGGAAAAGACCGAGGATGCTGCCGTAGAAGACCGAGCCCAGAATGTTGCCAGCTTCGATGAGATTCTCGACCAAACTCGCAAATGAAGCGACGCCGATGGCGATCAGACCCCATGCCGCTGTCAACGCCTGGGCTGCAATTACATAATGATGGTCGCTCGCGTTCGGCCGAATCAAGGGCCGATAAAAATCGATCGCGGTGGTGGACCCGAGAGCGTTTAGAGTTGCTGCCATTGCAGACATCGTCGCGCACAAAATCACTGCGATGAGTAATCCGACAATTCCGTGCGGCATCTGTTGAAGAATAAAAGTGATGAAGACGTAATCCGATTCCTTGCTCTTCGGATCGACGCCCGCTTGCACCAGAACTGTCCTGGTTCGACCGCGCAACGTGCGCGCCTCCGCATCGAGGTCACGTACCTTATTCGTCAGCGCATCGCGCTCGCTTGCCGATGCAGTTGAAAGCGCGCGGATCGCTGCGCGTTTTTGTTCGAAGACCTCATCAAATTGCGTCTGCAACCGCGTCAGCTGTGGTGCATAGCCACTTTCCACCGCGCGCTGATACGCAGGTTGATTGAAGAAAATCGGCGGTTGCTCGAATTGGTAAAACATGAAGACAATCGCGCCGAGCAACAGAATGAAAAATTGCATCGGCACTTTCACCACGGCGTTGAAGAGCAACCCGAGACGACTCTCTTTGAGAGAGCCTCCTGCCAGATATCGTTGCACCTGTGATTGGTCTGCGCCGAAATACGATAGCGCGAGGAAAAAGCCGCCGATCAGACCCGACCAAAACGTATATCGTTTTTGAGGATCGACGGAAAAATTGACGGCTTCCAATTTGCCCATTTTGCCCGCGACCGACAGCGTGCTTCCAAAAGAGAGGTCGGGAGAGAGCCGATAAACGGCGACTGCAAATGCGATCGCCATGCCGATCAGGATTACGATCATCTGGTAGCGTTGTGTGATGCTGACAATCTTCGTCCCACCGATGACCGTGTAGATGATCACCACACCGCCCGCGAGCCAGATGGTCAGGTTCAACTGCCAGCCGAGTACCGCGGAGAGAATAATAGCCGGCGCGTAGATCGTGATTCCGGCAGCGATGCCTCGTTGGATAAGAAACAGGAATGCGCCGAGTAACTGCGTCTTTCGATCGAATCGTTCACCAAGGTACTGATAGGCTGTATAAACTTTCAACCGCTGATAAATCGGAACGAACACTGCGCACACGACAATGAGCGCAAGCGGCTGCCCAAAATAATTCTGGATAAAACCTATGCCGCTTTCGTATGCCTGGCCTGGCATGGAAAGGAACGTGATTGGCCCAGCCTGCGTTGCGAGCACAGACAGGCCGATAGTGGCCCACCGAATACTGGCATCGCCCTTGAGATATTGGCCTAACGAGGCGCTGCCGCGCGTTCGCCAGAGACCGTAGAGTGGAATCGCCAGAATCGTGGCGATGAGAACAAGATAATCCAGCCGGTTCACGAGAACCGGAGAGTAAACAGGTAAAGGAGCATTACCTCCACCGCAAAAAGTGAAAGCGTCAGGCCGTACACTGTGCGCCAGGAACGCGCATTCGGGTTAGCATCACGTGAGCTCATTTTCCTAACGACAACATGTTTGCGAACAAGCGATAAGATCCTGGGACTCCGGCAGGCAACTGCCGAAACCAGGAATAACTGGTGTAGATAAAGAAACCTTTGCCTGACTTTGCAACCAGCAGGCCACCATCGAGTGGTTTTTCGTTTGGATCGTTGCACGACAGGATCGCGGTGTAGGCAGAATCCCATTTGTTAGGAAAATAAAGTCCGCGTTCCTGAACCCATCCGTCGAAATCCTTCGGCGTGATTTTGTTTGGAATGTTCATAAGCGGGTTATTCGGCGCCAAAACACGGACCGGTGCATTTTCGTCAGTGACGCGATCCCGTGAAATCTCCAACGGATACGGCCCGAATTGGTTCGTCTTGAGATCCGCGAGTGTGTTGTACTGCGCGATAGCAACGCCGCCGTTCTTTACATAGTCGAATATTTCCGGCAACCAGTTGGAAATTCGATCCTGCGTGTTGAATGCGCGAATCCCAAACACGACAGCGGAGAACTGCGCCAGGTTCTTCGCCGTGATTTCCGGCTCGCTCAACATCTTCACTGAATACCCGATTTGTCTCAGGCTCTCCGGAACGTCATCGCCGGCGCCGGGGATATAACCAATGCGGTCGCCTTTCTTGCGGATGTCCGCGCGAACTAGCTTGGCTTCCGCCGGTGGCATCAGTGTTTGTACGCCGATATGCGGATAGGAAATGCGTACGCGGCCGAGCGAATAGTCGCGGCCATCGATCGAAACGATTGCCCCTAATGTACCTTCGCTATTTTGATTCGGTGGTTTAACGCTAAATGTAGCTACCATCTCGGCATTAACTGCCTTCAATTCTACCGGGATAGACACCGGAGAAACTTCCCACCCCTGCGGTGCAGCCAGTTTAAGGTCCCCTTTTACGGGACCAGTAGCCGCGGTGACGCGCACTGAAACAGGTTTGGGCTGGTTCGTGGGGAATACGAAGACGTTGTCCAGAACGTTTACGAACACAGGCGGCGCAATCACCAATGGCCGTGGCGGTTCGCCTGCAACCGCATCTGCTGTGCGATACTGTGTGTCCACGATGTATCGCAGTTCCTGTCCGTTTACTTGCAGAACTATTTCGACCGGAAGAGCAGGGGGATTCGCAGGCAGACCAATAAGCCTTTGTTCGTCGACAGTGAAGGTGCCGAGCGTACCGGGTTTGCGAAGCCAGTACGGCTGCGAATACGGAGCATCGTCTGGAATCCTGCACGACAGGTCTTTTGTAACTAGTTCGTTCGATGGAAGCGGCGCATCGATTTTGTTGGAATCGCCGGTGTTGGGGAATCGTACTTCGTGCAGTGTAACTGGAATGTTCGAGCGATTAATTGCTTCTAGCTTTATCGCTGCGGTTTGTGTCGGGGTGAACGTTTCTGTCGCTGTCGACGCTTCCACATGCAAGCCGAGACATGCGGCGATGATCTTATCCAGGTCTGCTTTTTTCTCTGCTATCCAGGACTCATCCTGAATCGCACTCACCGCCTGTCGCAACTTCAACAACTCAGGCACAGACGCCGCCGGATCGGCGGGATTGAACTTCGAAATGATCTGACGAATTTCAGTAGCAACGGATTCGGAATTCGGAACACGCGACCAGCTCGTGTCGACCCCTTCGAAAAGCGAGCTCGTCATCGGCTGACCTTCCAACGGTTTGAAATATTCTTTCCGTGAGCCGCGTCGCGGCAAGCCACCTACCCCCTGGCTCTTGTGCATGCTTATACTGGCCGCCGCGATTTCCGTGTATGATTTGCCGAGCAGCGGGTTGTAACCGCCAGCTTCTAAAACGGTCAGGCCAGTCGGATCGAATGGAAGATTCCGGTTCGTAAAGAAAAACGGAGACGTGTTCCAAACCAGTCGCGTCGCTTGCCATGGCTTCACGAAAGCCAGTTGTTCTGGAAAACGGTTCGGGTCGGCTGCTGCTACGAAGGCTTCCTTGGCCAGAATCGCTGACGCAGTGTGATGGCCATGCGTCTTTTCATCCTCGGGACTAAAGCGTGTCGCGATCACATCTGGCCGGAAATTCCGGATGACCCACACCACGTCAGCAAGAATTTTGTCGTGATCCCAAATGCGGAGTGTTTCGTCAGCTGTCTTCGAAAACCCGAAATCGAG
>DATFXP010000139.1:0-18885 GCA_035315785.1 Candidatus Udaeobacter sp.
GGCCAAAGGTTGTGGGTTCGACCCCCGCCGGGCGCAGTGTGTGAAAAACGCGAAAGTGCTACGCGAGTGCTTCCAACCGGCTGAGCAGATCTTTCTTGCTGGTCACTCCGATGACTTGATCGCGTAGTTGGCCATTCTTAAAGAAAAGCAGCGCCGGAATCGCCCGAATATTGTACTTCGAAGAGAGGCTCTGGTTGTCGTCCACGTTTACTTTCGCAACTTTGACCGCACCCGCTTTTTCGCGCGCGATTTCGTCCAGCATCGGCGCTATCATTTTGCACGGGCCGCACCATTCCGCCCAAAAATCGACGATCATAGGTTTGTCATCATGCGTCAGTTCGCGGTCAAAATTCGATTCGTCAAGCGTGATTGTCTCAGAATTGTCCATAGCTAGGAAAAATACGTCCAAATCTGGATAATCAAAATCAATGCGGAAATGCCGAGGAGCATCCAATACAGAAGCATTGAGCTTTTCTCCGCGGGCGCCACAGCGATGGGCGGATTTTGTGGCATGACATTAGGCATCGCCATCAGCGGCTGAGTCTTCTTCTGAGCCGACCGCAATGGCTCCGGCGTGAGTGGAATACGCACGGTCTCCCTTTTCGGCCCCGAAGGGGTTGGAATCGGAGGAGGACGCACTGAAGCAAATAACGGACGCGACGCAGTTGGCGGCTTCGGCGGCGGGAAAAAGTTTGTGGACGAAATATCCTCGGAAACGGATTGCGGTGAAGAGGGAGCAGGCGGACTGCCGGTTTCATGAACCGGCAACTGGATCCGAACGGTCTCGTGTGGCTTCACACTTGGCTCAGCCGGTTTCGTCGGAGGCGGAACGGGCAACTGGATGCGAACGGTCTCTTTTTTTGGTTGGTCAGGTTCCGCCATTGGTGGTGCAACATTGATCAGAAATCGCTCAGTTGTCACTAGCAATCTCTCGGCTCAAGATTGAATCACACGCGCCTGTAGCCACGGCCCTGCGGGGCGTTGCAGAGTAACACAACGTCTGGGGAAACCCCGCCACAGGCCGGTTGCTCAAACTCTATTAAGCCAGCAGATCGTAGCCGCGACTGCCAGTGATCGTCCGCCGAATGAATTCGCCGACAGGGGCAGGCTCGGACAAAACGACACGCGCATCGACGTCCGGCGCATCGCCTTCGCTCCTGGCAATGTGCGGCTGATCGACGAGCAGTTTCAGCTCGCCACCAATTTTCTCGCGAGCGAGATCATATGCAATGGATTGCTGTATCGCCATCGCCGCTCGATAACGTGAGTTTCTTATTTTTGCAGGCACTTGAGCGGGCATTGCGGCAGCGCGGGAACCCTCTTCCTGCGAGTATTTGAATACTCCAAGACGCTCAAACCGGCCGCGGCGAATGAAATCCAGTAATGTGTTGAATTCAGCATCGGTTTCGCCGGGGAACCCGACGATGAAGGTAGTGCGCAGCGTGACGCCTGGGATTCCAGCGCGCAGTTTGTGAATTAAATCTTCGATATGTGCGCGCGATGTTTCACGTCGCATTCGGCCGAGCATCGATTCGTCGATATGCTGTAGCGGTATATCGATGTAGCGCGCGACTTTGTCGCATTCAGCCATGGCTTCAATCAGTTCATCGCTCCAATGCGCAGGATGCGTGTAAAGCAGGCGCACCCAGAATTCGCCTTTGATTTGTTGAATTTCACGGAGCAGCGAAACTACCGTCGGTCCGCGATTCGAATCGACAGGTTGGCGTGGCCCGCCTTTAGCGGCCCACAAATCCATTCCATAGTATGTAGTGTCCTGACTGATCAAATTAATTTCGCGCACCCCTTCGCCGACCAGCGAACGGATCTCCGCCAGCACTGATCCCGGTTGCCGGCTCCGATGCTTGCCGCGCATTTGAGGGATCACGCAAAAGCTACATGGATGATTGCAGCCCTCGGCGATTTTCACGTAGGCGGAATGCGCCGGAGTAAGTCTAAAACGCGGTGTGTCGTAATCAGGAATGTACGTCGGGCGAGTTTCTGAAAACGCAAAATCAAAATCGACATTCGACGTTGAGCGTTTTCCCAAAACCTTCTCAACGATCGCTCCAAGTTCGCGGACCTGATCGAGCCCAACAAATGCGTCGACCTCGGGCAATTCCTGATGCAGTTCTTTCGCGAACCGCTGCGACATGCAGCCGCTTACGACCAGCTTTTGGTCCGGTCGTTTATTCAAACCGCGCTGCTGATGCGCTTCCAAAATCGCTTCGATTGATTCTTCCTTGGCTGAATCGATGAAGGCGCAAGTGTTAACCACGAGCACATCGGCATCCTCAGCGCGCGACGTGATTTCCATCCCGCGCTGCAAAACGCTTCCAAGCATGATTTCCGCATCGACGAGATTTTTCGCACAACCGAGGCTGATCATGCCGATCTTCGGTTTTTTCGGCGCGACTATAGTTTTGTTCATTTGGAGTTCGAGAAAACGCCAAACGCCCAATTATCGCTTTCGTCGCTCAGTGTTGGGCGTTGAGTGTTTGCTTCGCCCTAATTCACCGTCACGTCCTGGTCGTTTTGTTGCAGTTCCTGTCCGTTCTTGGTGATCTTAACGGCTTCAGGATCAAGGACGCGAATCGATACGTGTTTACCGCGAATTTCGACTGGACCATCAGAGGGCGAGACCCATCGTTCGAACGCGGCCTTTCCGTCGTCACCAACCGTTACCCTTACGTAAGTACGCTTGAGCGGCTGGATGGCGACTCGATTTTGGTCGGCTGATTCCGGCGGCGGCGAATTGGTTCCTTCTCGGGCCTGTACCAGTTCTTCTTTAGTAACCGGCTTCGCCTTACGCACTTCCGGCTCGGCTGGCGCTGTGGAATTAGCAGCCAAAGCCTTGCGCGTTTCGGGAGGCCCCGGTGTCGGGGCAGGCGACGCGACCGGCGCACTCGTAGCAGCGGCTCCAATGTTTGGCGCTGCTGCCGGGCTGGACCCACCAGTGGCAACCGCGGGAGTTGCAGTCGCCGCGGTTTGCGTGCTCGAGCCCCCTTTCCCGGGCGCGAGCCGCTGCACATTGAGAAGAAACTTCATCCCAAGGAAGCCGAGCACTAAGACGACGATCCCCACAATGAGCGGCATTGGCGAAACGCGATTGCTCCCACCACCCGTAGCAACGGGACGGCGCCGAGCCACCGGCGCGGAGACCGGTTTCGCGCGCTGGTTCTCCTGGAGGTACGAATAGCCGTCCACCGTCACGCTCTCGGAATCCTCAAACGCGTCGAGGTAAGGAGTGACGTCAACATCCAGAAACTTCCCGTATATAAGCAGGAAACCCTTCGCATAGGCCAGGCTCGGGAATTGCGAAAAATCGTCCGCCTCAATTTCCGCTAGCCGATGCGGGCGAATTTTGGTCATGCGCGCGGCTTCATCGAGCGTGAGATTTCTCGCCAGCCGTGCTTCCTGAAATTTTTTACCGAGGCCCTCTATTGTCATGAGCGAAAAGCCGGCTAAACGGCAGCATCGAGATCGACCAAAATCTCCCGTGGTTTAGCGCCTTCGCCGGGACCCAAAATACCGCGCTGCTCCAGAATATCAACGATTCGCGCCGCACGCGTGTAACCAAGTCGTAACCTCCGTTGGAGCAACGAAGTAGACGCGCGTTTTTCCTGTCGAATAATCTCTATGCATTTTTCGACCAATTCTTCATCTTCGGCGGTCACTTCTTCCTCCGGCGCGCTGGTAGATTGCAGCTTCTCATGCATGGCCGAATCGAATGCAGGCGGGCTTTGTTTTGAAACAAATTCTACGACGCTATGAATCTCATTATCCGTAACGAGAACGCCTTGTGCACGGATGAGTCGCGACGCGCTCGGCGGCAGATAAAGCATGTCGCCCTGGCCGAGTAAACGCTCGGCGCCGTTTTCATCGAGAATCACGCGGCTGTCGATCTTGCTCGCGACTTGGAAGGCGATGCGACTGGGAATATTCGCTTTGATGACGCCGGTGATCACGTCTGCGCGCGGTGTTTGCGTTGCGACGATCACGTGCATCCCAGCGGCACGCGCCATCTGCGTAATGCGGGCGATAGCGTTCTCTACATCCGCGGGCGCGGTTTGCATGAGATCAGCAAGCTCATCGATAATGACGACGACGTAAGGAATCCTGTCGGGGACTTCCTCTTCGCCTTCGCGCGGCATTTTGATCGCTGTAGCGTCCGCGGTCTCGGGGGATTTGCGCGCGCGATCCGGTGGGACACCGGACTCTGCTGCCTCAGCATCGAGTTGCTTCTGTGTTTTCTTCTTGGGCCGCGCATTAAACCCGACAATGTTGCGCACGCCTACGCGGGCAAACATTCTGTAGCGGCGCTCCATCTCATCGATCAACCCTCGTAAGGCGAGCAGTACTTTTTTTGGATCTGTGACGATGGGAGACATCAAATGCGGCAACGATTGATACGCCTGCAATTCGACCATTTTCGGATCAATGATCACAAGCCGCAGTTCTTCGGGCGTGAAGCGAAAAAGCATGCTGGCAATCAGGGCGTTGATACAGACGCTCTTCCCGCTGCCAGTCGTCCCGGCAACAAGCAGGTGCGGCATCTGCGCCAGGTCGGCAATGATTGTCTTACCGTAAACGTCCTTGCCGAGAGCGAGCGGGATTTTTGCGTGCTCTTTCGCCGAGTCCCAATCAGACGATTGGAAGAGCTCGCGCAGTTTCACCGTCACCTTACGGCTATTGGCTAGCTCGATTCCAACCGTGTCTTTGCCGGGAATAGGCGCGAGAATGTTGATTCGCTCCGCGCGCGTAGCTCGTGCAAGGTCGCGCTCGAGACTCACAATCTTGTCCACGCGCACGCCTTTGGCCGGATAAACTTCGTAACGCGTGATGGTGGGACCCTTTGTGATGTCACCAGGTCCTACAGCGATCCCAAATTGGGCCAACGTGTCGATGAGAACTTGCTGGACTTCTTGTAGTTCGGAAGGATCGGCGGCTGTACGCGCATCAACACTGTGCTCCTCGAGCAGATCAACTACGGGCAAAATGTAATGTTCCCAACTGGAAGTAGCACTTGTCGGGCTGGGAGTCGCCTTCGACTTTTCTTCAGTTGCGCGCAGCTCCGCGAGAGAAGGTCTGCGTCGACTTACAGCCGGCTCACTCGACGGAACGGTTGTATCTACAACCTTCGGTGCCGGCCGTTTTGAGAGTTCCTCCGGCGAAAACATTGCCGCCACAGGTTCAGGCACAGGAACACCTTTCTTCTTGAGTTGCTTTTGTAGAGCTTCGAGCGCTCGTCGCTCCTTTTCAGTCTTTAGTTTTTCCCTGAGATCAGACTTGCGAATTCTCCGGCGCACTCGCCATGCGGCCATCTTCGCCACGCTGCGTCGTGCAAGGTTGACCATCTCGCGAACAAGATGAATCGGACGCAAACCCGTAACCAAAATCAGCGTGGTTAAGTAGACTAAAACGACGAGAAGAACCGAACCCATCGGACCAAGAGCAGCAGGCAGTAGGCCGCGATGTTCATCCGATAAGCGATAACCGATGAGACCACCCGGACCTTGAATGTCTACCGGGACTTTCCTGCCGAGGAAATAACTGATCCCGCACGCTTGGTCGAGGCACGCACCCGAGATGAGGAACAAAACGATCCATGGGATTCGAAGCACGATACGCAATCGAGGATAAAATAATTTCGCCGCGCCAAATCCGAGCAGAACCGCCGCCAGCAATAACGAAGCGAAAACGCCGATCAGCTGATAGCAAATACCTGCGACGATCGCTCCGAGCGGGCCGATGAAATTTTGCGCAGGGTGATTCGCTGGCGAAACGTGACTAAACCAGAGCCACCCGGGTATATCCTTAGGCGTGTACGAAATCAGCGCGAAAAACAACAACGTGCCGGCAAAAAGCAGAACGAGAGCGAACACTTCGTTCCATGCGCTGAGTCTTTCTGTGCGGCCCACCGCGTGTGATAGTAATCCTGCAGCGGCGCGTTTCAATCACAACTCTTCCTGTTCCTCTACCTCTTACTCTCGAGTCTTCCGATTACTCGTAATCGTAATCCACTGATTCGGCCCGCCGGGCAATCGCCGCCCTACGAACGCGCTTTCGCCTTGCGCGCGCGACGAGAGACTGATAACTGTGCCAGCGCATTATGGCTTTTTTCGTTCGTCGGGGCATCCTCGCTGTTTTCTTTGCCATGGCTTTGTTTTCCACGTCTTGCGAGAAACACCCGATTGGTCAGATGCCGGAGGTGCAGCGTGAGCAGCCCGATCCGGCAAAAGAATGGTCGACTGCGGCAAAACAACAGTCTGAGGAACATTCGACTTCAGGAACGTCGGCCGAAGCTCCACACGAATCTCGTTAGGCAAAGGAGATCACATGGACAGAGACAAGTACATGAAGGCGCCGCCGAACCTGACCGGGATGCCGCCAGGTGTTCCCTACATCATCGGCAACGAAGCAGCCGAGCGCTTCTCCTACTACGGCATGAAATCGGTCCTGACCGTTTTCATGGCGCATTACATTTTGAATCAGTCGGGCGTGCTGGCGCCGATGAGTCCGAACGAAGCGTACATGTACACGCATTATTTCGTGTTCGGTGTCTATTTCCTCCCGATTCTCGGCGCGATCATCGCAGACGGTTGGCTCGGCAAGTATCGGACAATCCTGTGGCTATCGATTGTTTACTGCTTCGGTAATCTCACGCTGGCCTGCATGGCCACTTCCTGGGGGATTGCAATCGGACAACGCACAATGCTCGCGATCGGATTATTCTTGATTTGTTTAGGAGCAGGCGGAATCAAACCGTGCGTTTCCGCCAACGTCGGCGATCAATTCGGCGACTCCAACAAGCATCTGTTGTCGAAAATGTTTGGTTGGTTCTATTTCTCGATTAACGCTGGTTCCTTCATTTCTTCGCTCCTTTGTCCCTGGCTTCTTTCGAATCCGAGGTGGGGACCAGGTTGGGCGTTTGGAGTTCCCGGCATAGCGATGGTCATCGCTACTTTGTTCTTCTGGGGTGGCCGATGGAAGATGGTTCACGTCCCTGCGGCTGGCCTTGGCTATTTGAAAGAAACATTCAGCAAGGAAGGCCTAAAAACGCTTGGCCGAATCGCGATGGTTTATGTTTTCATTTTAGTCTTCTGGGCCCTGTGGGGAATGAGCAACGGCGCCGAATGGACGTTGCAAGCCGAGAAAATGGATCTGCATGTGTCTTGGCTACCGTGGATTAACGTTAGCTTTTCGCCATTTCACGTGTCAGCGGGATGGGGTTTAGATCTGCTGGCCGCACAGGTACAAACTGCAAACCCGATTTTGATCCTGATCACCATTCCGGTGGTCAATTACCTCGTTTACCCTGCGATCGATAAAGTGTTTCCTCTCACGCCGCTACGCAAAATCGGAATAGGCCTTTTCATAACGGCTCTGTCGTTTGTCGTTATCGTCTGGATCCAGGGGCAGATAGATGCAGGATTAAGACCGCACATCAACTGGCAGTTCTTCGCTTACATCGTCCTGACTCTTGGTGAAGCTATGGTCTCAATCACTGGTTTAGAATTTTCTTATACCCAGGCGCCGAACACGATGAAGAGTTCAGTGATGGCGTTGTGGCTCTTAACTGTCGCTTCAGGCGAACTTTTCGTCGGCCTCGTCAATAAATGGATCTTGCACGCGGGTGGCGCTGAAAAGGTCAGCGCTTATCAGTACTTTACCTTTTTCACCTGGTTGATGTTTGGAGCCGCTGTTGTCTTCACGATCGTCGCTTGCTTCTATAAAGGACGTACCTACCTGCAATCACAGCAGCCCACGCCAGACGAAATTGCGACGGAGCCGATTCTTCACGGCGGCACGCCGAGCTAAACTCGATGAAATTCATTATTGCGGCATTGGCTACTTTGTCGTTGTCGATCTCAAGCACCTTCGCGATTTCGCATGACGACGCGTTCCAGAAACTTGCGCACGATTATGTCGAAAAATATTTACGGGCCAATCCCGAACAGGCGACCGACCTCGGTGACCATCGTTTTGATGGCCAATTGACCGATTACTCGGTGGAAGCGCGAGGCCAGAACCTCGCCACGCAAAAAGATTTTCGTGAGAAGCTGAACACCATCGATGGATCGCAACTGACTGGCCCGAACAGCATCGATTTTCGAATTCTCAAGGAGAACGTCGATTACCAAATCTTCCGGGACGAAGAACTAAAAGAGCCCGAGTGGAATCCGCTCGTTTACATGCAGAGCTTGGCGAACAGCCTTTACCTTTTGGTCGCGCGCGATTTCGCGCCTGCGGAAAAAAGGGTCCCGAGTTTGCGGCAGCGCATGGAGAAAGTCCCGGGCGTGATCGCGCAGGCGAAAGCTAATCTGCAGCATCCGCCGCGCATTCACACCGAAACGGCGATCGAGCAAACGCAGGGGGCAATCAATCTCGTCCGCTCCGAGCTCGCTCCTCTCCTTGATCAGGTGCCACAAATGAAGAAGGAGCTAGCCCCGTTACAGGAGAAAACCGCTGCGGCGCTGGAGGATTACAAAAAATGGCTCCAGAAGGATCTACTCCCCCGCTCCGACGGCGATTTCCGTCTCGGCGAGCAGAAGTACAGGAAGAAACTGCGCTTCGCCCTGGCGTCAGACTTGCCCATTGAAGAAATCCTGCAACGGGCAAGGGCCGATCTGGAGCAGACGCAAACCGCGATGTACGAAACGGCGTTGCCGCTGTACAAGAAATATTTTCCGAATGCCGACGAGAAAACGCTCGCGGACAAGCACAAAGTCACGGCTGCGGTGTTGGACAAGCTTGCGGAGCAACATCCCAACGACACCACTGTAGTTGATTACGCGAAGAAAGTTGTCACAGAAGCGACAGATTTTGTGAAACGGCACGATGTGGCCAGCGTTCCCGACGTGCCGCTGGACGTAATTGCGATGCCAGAATTTAAACGCGGCGTCGCCATAGCGTATTGCGATGCGCCGGGACCGCTGGAGAAAAACGGCCAAACATTTTTCGCCGTCGCCCCAACCCCAAAGGATTGGTCGAAAGAGCGAAAGGAATCGTTCTTCCACGAATACAACAACTACATGATTCGAGATCTGACCGTGCATGAGGCGATGCCAGGGCATTTTCTGCAACTGGCGCGGTCGAATGAATTCCGCGCGCCGACGCTGGTCCGCGCAATTTTTCAGAGCGGACCTTTTATCGAGGGCTGGGCCGTTTATTGCGAACAGGTGATGGCGGAGCGGGGATACGGCGGACCGGAGGTGAAGATGCAGCAGTTGAAGATGCGGTTGCGGGCGATTTGTAACGCCATTCTCGATCAAAGCATTCATGCCGGGAATATGAGTGAGAAGGAAGCGATGGAGTTGATGACCAAGGAAGGCTACCAGCAGGAGGGCGAAGCGGTGGCGAAATGGAAACGCGCCCGGCTTACTTCCGCGCAGCTATCCACCTACTTTGTCGGCGCCACAGAGCATCTCGATTTGCGCGCTGCCGAGGAGAAAAAACTCGGCAGCCAGTTCAATCTCACAAAATACAACGACCAGGTAATCTCTTACGGCAGTCCGCCGGTGAAGTACGTTCGGGAGTTGATGGGGCTGTAGTTGTAGCCACTGGGCCTGTGGCCGATCCTGCCTTCAACGGCCCACGGGCCGTGGCTACACCAGACACAGCTCGATTCAGACGTTCTTGACGCGGCGCTTCTTGGCAAAGGTGCGTTTCCGCGACACAACTCGCGCTGGTTTTTTTGCAGCCGCCATCCGCACGAGCTCATCGAGATTAAACCTACGGCGACGCTTGGTTCCCACTTCTCGAAATTCGATCTCGTACCAGCCGTTCATCCGATCTACCTGATAGCGTTTCTGTCCGATACGCATCGGTTCCCGCGCGATTACGCGATGGATAACCTTTTCGTATTTGGACCGTGGCCAGTGTCGCATTCGGCGGCGACCCCAATCGATTCCGTGCCCAACGTCATCATAGGCGTCGGGGCGCTTTTCGAAGTCGAGAAGCGAGCGCGCATCGCCGGCGAATACCGCGGCGATGTGCTCCAGTGTACTCGGATCACTGATCTGTCGAACTCGCTGGCGAAACGGCTGCAAGGTTTCACCCGCAATCGCACGCATGCTCAGCGTACGTCCATCACGCACTTTCCAAAGCGGCTCATTGATGTTCGATACAAATGGGTTTCGGCCTAACGAATCAGGCGTGACTCGCCATCCGCGGCGTGACGAATGTTTCCGCAGACGAAATCGCGCGATGCGAGGGAGCCCATGGGCCCCTAATTGTCTCAGGCGAAAATCGTCCCAGCGGAGCACGGTTTCCATGGCACCGGCAATGAAAGCACACGTTGCCAGCATCAACGCTGGGTCTGGCGTGAAATCAACCGTGACTTCGATCCGGTTTCCGCGCGGACGCACACCGACTGCGCTGCTCTGCCGGTTCGTTGCTAACAAAATCACCGGCACCGGAAGGATGTGCGACAGCAGATAGGCAAGCTTCGTGGAATTGCGAAGCTTTGATTTCTGGGTGCTCGGAAACGAAAAATTGTAATGCGTGCTGAAGCCCTGGAGTGCGCAGTGGCACTTGTGTCGCCTCGCCCAGTGATCCAGTTCCCGTCGCAAATAGCGGATCTGCTCCCACAACAAACGCGTCGCGCGATAACAGCAGCCGCGCTCGAGTTCAACAATTGGTGTGGCGACTTCGATCACGCCTGTGTCGAAATAAATCGCGCCGCCCGCTGGCAATTGAAATGATTTGCCGGTGCGCGGAATCATTCGACGTCGTACCAGGCGGCTAGGATCACCAAAGATTTTTTCGGGACGCCGTCTACGGCCGTTTACGAAAAGATTAAATTCCGCTTCCAACCCGATCACCGCTTGCGACGGCGCTGCACCAGGCCTGTAAAAGCGAAGACGGTACGCGTCGCGTTGTGTTAGGCAGTCCTTCATCTGCTCAACCTGAGACTAACTCGCTTCGCTGCATTCACGCGGATTTAACCCCGCGTAACCTAAATCGATATGGAGGTGATCGCTGGTCTGTCCCTTATCACGTCCGAATGGCCTCACAAAAACGGCCGGACTGAGGGATGCCGCAACCGCGCGATACTTTCCAATGGATTTCGCGTCGGACAGAAAGGTATCGCCGACGCGATAAATATTCGCCGCCGTACCCCACGCATGAATGCTCTTCGCACCTCCGATCCGATGTGCCGGCGAGCGGTAACCGCCATTTGCGCTGATGAACACTGGCGCGTCGACTTCGCGCCGGAAGTCCTCCAGGATTCTGGCAAGCAAAACGATTGCGCACGGCACGTAATGAGGAAACTGGCTTAGGAGCAATCTCTCCTCGCGACAGTCGACGAGCATTAATTCCGCTAACGTGAAGTGCGCCGCGAGCCGAATTTCATGCGCTTCTTCCCAGCTCCCGATCTCATAGAAGAAACGCGGTAGACGATGAACCGTGCCATTGGCATCAGCTTCGATTTCTCCCGGTCGCAATAACGCGCGGTACTCTTCAGCTACACGTAAACCGTCAATCGGCCGCAGAAACTCAGTCTTCATTTTTTTTCGCTTCCGTTTTTAACAGCGATCGATAAATCGCTTCGGAAATAGCTGCGACTGTTTCGCGCCGCCCCTCTCTCTCTGGATCAAATTCAGTCAAAATAGCGGCGATGTATGGCTCGCGTTCGGGCAGATAGACAATTCCAATGTCATGGCACGCAGTCGAAATCTCGCCGGTCTTGTGCGCGACCGTTGCATGCGCCGGGAGCCCGGCGGGAATCATCGAATTGAATCGCTGCTCCAGCAAAATGCGAATCACGTCTCGTTTGCTTTCAGGCGTGAGAAAATCGGCGCGGAGCGCTGACAACAAACTCAACAATCCATCCGCAGTCGCTTCATTGTTTACGCCGCTCTCGTGTGCACCGTGATCTTCCACGCCTCGCCGCAGCTCAACCCCCTCAACTTGGGCGTCGCGTAGAACTGTTCTCGCATATTCGACGCCGACAAACTCGAGCAGCAAATTGGTCGCCAGATTGCTGCTCCCACAGATCATTGCGTGCGCAAGCGAGGAAATCTTGGCAGTCCGTCCAATGGCGGCGTACAGCTCGGGTGTGGCGTCGCGATCCTGGCTGAGGCGAAAAAGCGATCCGTCCCCTACGCTGAAGAAACGGTTTCGCACGTGTAGGGAGTCATCGAGCTGAAATCGGCCTACATCTGCCGCTCGAAACACTGCGAGGAGCACTGCCACTTTGATTGTGCTCGCAGCATGAAACCACCGGTCGCCGCACAACGAAAATCGGAATCCGGTCTCGAGATCGTGCAGTGCCACTCCGATGGCTCGAGTTTTGTTTTTGAGAGCCAAGGCCTCCAGCTCCTCGTGTAATCCGTTGGATACATCCACGCTCAACATCGAAGTCCTCTTTACATGGCCATTGGCAAGTCGCAAATTCGCCCAATGCCAAATCTGGCTACCTGGATCCGACAAAAGGACGCCAAATCCTTTCGCACAATTTTTGCCAACCATCCTAACATCAAAGTTTGGAACGCGCGGACTCGAAACGTTCCCCTCGATAGGATGAACGGCCTTTTGCTTTCAGGCGGTTCCGATATTTCGCCTGAATTTCTGCGTCAGGATGTTCCCGATCCTTCGGTGTTGGATAAACAGATCGATCCCAAACGCGACTGCTGGGAGTTTCAGGCTGTCCAGAACGCGCTCTCGCGCGGGTTACCGATTCTGGCAATTTGCAAAGGCATTCAAGTCTTCAACGTCGCCCTCGGCGGCACGCTCAAGCTCGACATCCAGGGACACAACCTGCCCGACCAAAAGCATTGTGATGTTCAGCCGTTGCGCAATGCTCGTGGGGCATCGCATCGGTTTCCCAAAGTAAACAGCGCACATCACCAGGCGATCGACCGTTTAGGCGACGACTTGGAAGTGGAGGCGTGGGCCGCGCACGATGGCATTATCGAGCAGGTGCGGCTGGGCAAATATCCGTTCGCACTCGGCGTCCAATATCACCCGGAGCGCAGTCGAATTTACGATTCGTTGTTCGATGATTTCTTTGCGCGATTGGAATCGACAAAGCGGTAACGCGTCAGCTGTTCGACCATTCAAACCGCGTAGTAGCCTGTAAGCTACGCAGGACAGGAACTCGCCCAAGGGCGATCGCGAGCAGCGCCGCGATAAAAGCGCATCCACCCAGCAGTATGAATGCAGGACTATGCGCTCCGAAACGATCCTTCATTGCACCGATGATTGTAGGACCGACCAAGCCGCCCACGTTCGCGATTGTCACTACCATGGCGATGCCCGCGGCCGCGGGCGCTCCGTTGAGGAACCGCGACGGCATCGACCAAAATGGACCATATGCCGCGCAGTGCCCGATCGGAACCAACGCCAGAAAGAACAACGCTAAAATTGGTTCGTGCAAAAGAGCGCAACCAAAGAATCCGGCGCCCGAGATCAATAGCGGAACGGAGACGTGCAGCGGGCGCTCGTCAGTGTGATCGGAATGGGCACTGTTCACCACCATCAAAATGATTGTTACAGCGCTGATTGCACCGAGTATCATGCCAACGCCAAGATCGCTGCTTCCGATAAGCGACTTAATAACGAGCGGTGCCCAAAACGAATAACCGTAAAACCCAATCGCAGCGAAGAGAAAGATAATCCCCAAATGCCAGATGGTCGGGTTTGTTAATGCTCCAAAGACGCCGACCGGAGGTGCTGCATTGCGCGAAGTTCGCTCGGCTGCAAGAGTGCTCACCAACCAATCTCTTTCTGCCGAACGAAGCCAGTTCGCTGCCTCAGGTCGGTCTGTCAGATAAACGAGTACGACAACGCCAAGCAGAATCGCCGGGATTCCTTCCACCAGAAACAGCCACTGCCATCCAGCAAGCCCGAACGATCCATTCAGAGTTAAAAGCGCGCCGGACAGTGGACCGCCTACGACGCCGCTCACCGGAACCGCTGTCATGAATGCTGCGATTGCGCGCGCGCGTTGCCCCTCCGGATACCAATGACTCAAGTAATAAACCACACCGGGAAAAAAACCCGCTTCCGCAGTGCCGAGCAGAAATCGCAACACATAAAATGTGGGAGCAGTCCGAACAAACATCATCGCTGTCGAAATCACGCCCCAGCTGATCATGATGCGCGAAATCCAACGTCGCGCACCAACGCGATGTAGAACGAGATTGCTCGGCACTTCGAAAAGGCAGTAGCCGAGAAAGAACACGCCAGAACCGAACCCAAACGCTGCCGAACTGAATCCGAGATCGGAATTCATCTGCAACCCCGCGAACCCAACGTTCACCCGATCCAGCCATGCGACGACGTACAGAATGAATAGAAACGGGATCAACCGCAGTGTGACTTTACGCAGAGTTACTGACGCAACATCTGGCGGGTTCATGTGGGGCTGCTAAAGGAAGTTACGAAGTTACAGCAGTTACAACGATCCAGTCCTTCTCTCTGTAACCCTTGTAACTTTGTAACTCTTTAACCTGTGGCATCCTTCACTACCACTTCCATCTTAATTTCCTGAAATGCGAGCTGGTCGTGAATCAACCCGAGCAATTCAAGCGCTGGCGTATCGGGCATGTGCGCGCAACGCAATTCGATTCGCGTTGGCTTACCGGCGAGTTCCGGATGCGCTTCCGCCATTTCGCCGTCGAGCAAAAATGAAACGTAAGCGTTGAACCGCTCCTGCAACGAAAACAGTTGATCATCCGAGGCGTCCCACTCGTTAGGCTCATTCATCACCAGAACCACTTCACCCGTTTTTTGGTCGTGGGCGATTACATCGATCACGTCTGTGCGATTTTTGTCGTTTGAAATTTCAGGTTCAAATTCCATGAGCCGATTGGATACCTGCTCTCGAATCCTTTCGGAGTTGGACGTTCGACCTTGGTCGTTCGATGTTCAAACTCGATGAGCAGTGATTTGAGTGCCGAAGAGATTCGGGCGCTGCTCAAGCTCGAGCCGCATGCCACATGCGGTTTTGTTCGTGTCACGTTTATCAGCAACCAACGAATAGCGCCGGGCGGGCTCCCAGCGCCATTTCTCGATGGCCGGCCGGCGGGTTCCGCACTCTATTTCATGGTGACGCCGGACGCACCTGTACGACTCCATCGCATTCGCAATGATCAGCTTTATCACCGTTACCTGGGTGATCCCCTTGAAGTTCTTATGCTGCACGATAATGGAACAAGCGAGCACGTCATCGTAGGTCCTGATCTCGGCGCCGGCCAACGCGTGCAGCTCTTGATCCCGGGTAATACTTTCCACACCGCACGCGTGATCCGACAACGGCGCTGGTTCCTAGGTGCGAGCACGGAATGGCCCGGCGTCGAGAAAGTTGACGTCGAAATCGGCGACGTCGAAGCGTTGGCGGCGAAATATCCAGACGTTGCCGACGATCTGCGCGCATTCCAGCGAGGATAGCTTCAGTCCTTGCGACAGCACAGGCGTTTGACACAAACGCCTCCATAGTTGACCCGAAACGGCTCCGATCCACGTTAAGCGCCGTGGCAAAACGAAACCGCGCAAACGAATTTAGATTGCTGGGGCACGGCGACGTGAAGCTGCCCGCCTCACCTGCCGAGGCACGCCTCGAGACGTTTCCGAATCCTGCCCCCCAACGAAATTACCGTATTCACTTCGAAACAGATGATTTCACTTCCGTTTGTCCAGTGACCGGTCAGCCCGATTTTGCTCGGATCGATATCGACTACGTACCGGACCGTCTCTGCATTGAAAGCAAGTCATTGAAATTCTATCTCGCGTCCTATCGTAACGAGCACGCGTTCAATGAAGCCGTCACAAATCACATTCTCGACGATTTCGTCAAAGCCTGCTCCCCACGCGAAGTGATTGTCACCGCGCAATTCTCCGCGCGTGGCGGAATCGCTCTTACAGTCCGCGCCGAGTATCCTGGCGACCGTATTTGAAGATTGCTCGCACAAAGGCCACAAGAGTCACAACGCAGGTACAATTCAGGCTTTCTTAGTGTCCTTCGTAGACTTTGTGTGAAAGTCTTAAGCCAAGTTAGGAAATGGAACGCACAGTTGTTCTTTTGAGCGGCGGAATCGATTCGACTACGACACTCGCGATCGCAATCGCGGAAGGCTACGAAGCATACGCGCTTTCATTTAATTACGGCCAACGCCACCAAATCGAAACGGAAGCCGCTCGCCACGTTGCCAACTCGCTAGGCGCAAAGAACCATCGCATCGCAAGTATCGACCTGCGCGTCTTCGGCGGCTCTGCGCTCACCGACGATATCGCTGTGCCAAAGCAGCGTTCGGAAACAGAAATCGCGCATGAAATTCCAATCACTTACGTCCCCGCACGCAATACGATCTTCCTCGCCTACGCGCTTGCCTGGGCGGAACTGATTCCGGCCAATGACATTTTTATTGGCGTAAATGCAATCGACTACAGTGGCTACCCCGATTGCCGGCCCGAATTTATCGAAGCGTTCGAGAACCTGGCCGACGTCGGAACGAAAGCGAGCGTCGATGGCAGACGCTTCCAGATTCACACTCCGCTAATCAAGCTTTCCAAAGCCGATATCATCCGCAAGGGAGTCGAGCTCGGCGTCGATTTTTCACTCACCCACAGTTGTTATGACCCGTCGCCGGAAGGTCTCGCCTGCGGCGAATGCGATTCCTGTCTCCTACGGCTCAAAGGATTCCGCGAAGCGGGAATCAAAGATCCAATTCGCTACGCGGAGAAATGAAACGACTTCTCAGGATTTTCGAGCTCTCTGCGAACGAACAACGCGTGGTCCTCATTATCATGCTCATTTTGATCACAATCGCACTCGTCGCGTACGAGCGCCGGATTCATCATTCGCCCGTTGAGCCGGCATTGGCGACACAACCGAAACCCTCTCCGACTGTTGTGGAAACGGTCCGTGATCAGTAGCCTTATTCCGCTTGCACGCCCGGAATTCTGCCATAGCCGACAAAGACAGGACTGATCTTGGCGTCCCCGCTTTGGGGGGGCGGCGGCATTTTGAAATCGAAAACGCTGACGCCCCAACGTTGTTTTCCATCGTATGTGCGGCCATCGCTTGAACCAATCATGACACGCTTGTTCGTTCGCTTTTCGCGACCGAGATAAATCATCGTGTGGGTAATTGGCGGGTCGCGATCGATGTTGTATGTGCCGCGCCAGAAAAGCAGGTCGCCAGGCTTAAGATCGTTGAACTCGAACGAGTCCTCTTTGCGACTTAACACTGCGTCGAAATCTCCAGCTTTGCGCACCCAGACATATTGCTGGCTGGAATCACGTGGCACGTCGGTAAAACCATTCTGCTTAAGCACGTAATAAATGAAACCGGAGCAATCCATGCCGCCGTTCGCAGGATCGGCAGAGCCGTACGTGTAGCCTAGATTGTCTTTTGTTAGCGCGAGCCCGGCGTCGAGGATTTGACGAACTTTGGGTGGGTACTTCTCAAAACCTTCTATTGCATCCGGCGAAAGACTTACGTTAGGCCAGCCTTTCTTCCCTGTACCACGCTCGGACGTCGAAGGCAC
The DNA here is from genome assembly GCA_035315785.1 of Candidatus Udaeobacter sp. Classification (GTDB taxonomy): domain Bacteria; phylum Verrucomicrobiota; class Verrucomicrobiia; order Chthoniobacterales; family UBA10450; genus Udaeobacter. The sequence goes on from DATFXP010000139.1 coordinate 17,496, forward strand.
TGGCGTTTCAGATGGAGTTTCTTCGGGTTCGGGTGTTGGCGTCGGACTTATTTTTTTCCGCTTTGATTTGCCCTTTGGCGTAGACGTTGGAGATGGAGTTGGCGAAGATTTCTTTCGTTTAGGAGAAGCGGTAGGTGACGGCGTAGGCGTCGCTTTTTTCGTCGAGTGTTTTCGATGTTTGTGTGATGAACTCGGAGTCGGATCAGGCTGAAGAATTTTCTTTAACTTCGAGCCTAACGACTCTTCGGCTGAAGGCGCAGCACCAACTGCTCCGAATAGAATCACCAAAATCAAAAGCCATTTCATAACTCCACGCCGTAGTGTCCGCTGTCCTCAGCGGAGATTCGGTTTTACTAGTTCGGCCGGATGCGCTGAAAACAGCGCGCGCTATGGTCGATTACGAAGACGCCAGTTCCTGAAGGATCGCTTTGTTGAGGCGAATTCCGCCTTCAAAATTTTCGAGAGGAAAATTTTCGTTAGGCGAGTGTGCGCGGCAATCGGGCAGCGCTAGTCCCATCAACAGTGTTTCGACACCGAGAATTTCCCGGAATTCCGAGACGATCGGGATGCTTCCGCCTTCGCGAATCAGCGCCGCTTCGTGGTTGAAAGCTTTGCGCAAGGCGCGTTGTGCCGCTTCGCCCCACGCGTCGTGCGGATCGGTGAGATACCACGGGCCGCTGTGGCCCATGGTAACTTCCATCGTAACACCCTTGGGCAGATTTTTTTCCAAGTGGGTTTTCGCCAATTCCAGAATTTCGTCGCCTCTTTGGTCGGGAACGAGACGGAACGTCAGTTTCGCAAAATCATGACTCGGGATCACCGTTTTTGTCCCCTGCCCCTGATATCCGCCTCCGATTCCGTTAATCTCGGCGGTTGGCCGTGCCCAAATGCGCTCCAATGAATTGTATCCGGCTTCGCCGAAAAGCTCAGGCACCCCCGTTTCCTCGCGAATCAATTCGTCACCGTCGACCGGAAGTTGGCGCCACGCTTTGCGCTCCCATTCTTCGAGTGGTTTGACGCGATCGTAAAACCCCGCAATCGCGACGCGACCGTCGCGATCATGAAGCGTAGCGAGTAATTGCGCCAATGCGGTGATTGGATTCGCAACCGCGCCGCCAAAAACCCCCGAGTGCAAATCCATTTTCGGACCGGTCACTTTGACCTCAAGGGCGGTCACCCCGCGCAACCCATAACTCAGCGTCGGAATCCCGCGTGCGATCATTCCTGTATCGGAAATAACTGCGACATCACACTTCAGCGCGTCGCGATTTTCACTGAGAAAAGGGCCGAGATTTCCACTTCCGATTTCCTCTTCCCCTTCGATTACCAACTGCAAATTCACCGGCAGCTCGCGATGCTCCTCAATCGTTTCCTGAATTCCGAGAATGTG
>DATFXP010000140.1:0-10615 GCA_035315785.1 Candidatus Udaeobacter sp.
TCACGTTTGTTGTTGCAAGCCAGTGATGATGCTAATCAGCGGCGTGAAGAGAGCGAGAACTATCGTGCCGACGATCACGGCCAGGAACACGATCATGATGGGTTCCAGCATCGACGTAAGGGCGGCGACGGCATTATCGACCTCGTCATCGAAAACGTCCGCGATCTTTAAAAGCATTTCGGGAAGTTTGCCGGTCTCTTCGCCCACGTCGACCATGCTAACAACCATTGCCGGAAACGATTTGCTGGCTTCGAGCGGTTGCACAATCGATTCACCTTCTTTGACGCTGTCGTGCACCCGCGCGATCGCGCGAGCGATGGCGACATTTCCCGCAGTCTCACGCGTGATATTTAATGCCTGCAAAATCGGAACACCGCTCGTGACCAAGGTTCCAAGTGTGCGCGCAAAACGGGAGATTGCGGTTTTGCGATTCAGATTGCCGAAGAGCGGCATGCGCAGTTTGAAGATGTCGATGGCCAGTCGCCCTTTACGCGTGCGGCCGATAAAGTTGTAGATGACCACAATCGCCACCACGGCTCCTACCAAAACCAAGCCGTGCTCTTTCATCAAACCGCTAACGCCGAGAACGAACCGCGTCACGGGTGGCAGCGGTTTGTCGCCGAGCAGGTCGTGGAAAATTGTTTCAAACCGCGGGACAATGAACACGAGGAGGAAACACAGTATGCCCACAGCCATCGTCATCACGATGATTGGGTAGACCATCGCCGAGAGGACCTTATTTTTTATCTTCGCGGCCTTCTCTTGAAACTCCGAGAGGCGGTTAAGCACGAGTTCGAGGACACCACCGACCTCACCTGCTTTGACCATATTGACGTACAGATCGTTAAAGATCTTCGGATGCAGCGCCAGTGCGTCAGAAAACGTGCTGCCGCCCTGCACAGAGTCGGCGAGCTTGTCGATTGTTTTTTTCAGGACCTTGTCGCGTTCTTGTTTCGCTAGGACGTTTAAGCTTCTCAACAGCGGCAATCCGGAATCGATCAGCGTCGCCAGCTGGCGAGTAAAGATCATCAGGATTTTTGACTTAACTTTTCTGCGCTGGAAAAGAACGATGCCTTTTTTCGCGCGCGGTTTGGTCGTGCGCGCCACCGTTGCTGCCCGTCGACGAGCTTCCTTGCCATCGGAACTAATTATGGCCTCCTCGATGACGCTGGTCGGGAAATAACCAGCCTGACGCAATTGACTGATTGCGGCATTGCTTGAAGCGGCTTCGAGTAACCCGGATGCTTCCTGTCCCCGGGCGTCAAGAGCTACATAATTGAAGCGTGGCATTGGGGGCCTATTCTACTTAGGTGAGCGGTTTATGTCGAGCATCCTGCCTCGTCGTATCTAAGTGTACCTCAGCACTTCTTCGATCGTTGTGTCACCTGCAAAGATGCTGCGTAAACCATCCTGCCGCAGTGTAATCATTCCGAGCTCGATCGCCTTTTGTTTAATCGTCACCGTCGGCGCACGCTCATTAATCAATTCACGGATCGGATCTGTGATTCTTAGAAGCTCATAAATCCCCTTGCGTCCTTTGTAACCAGTATTGTTACAAATGTCGCAACCTTTGCCGTAAAAGAATTGTTTCTCGCCGAGGTCACGCCTTGAGATGCCCAGCTCGGCCAGTAAAGCGTCGTTCGGCCGGTACGGCGCGCGGCAATGACCACAGATGCTGCGCAAGAGGCGCTGACCAAGCACCGCTTCCAAGGTTGATGAAATAAGGAACGGCTCGACGCCCATGTCGATTAGCCGCGTAATCGCACCGGGCGCGTCGTTCGTGTGCAGCGTGGTAAAGACCAGATGGCCCGTGAGCGAGGCCTGGATGGCAATTTGCGCCGTCTCAAGATCGCGCGTTTCGCCAACCATAATACGGTCGGGGTCCTGGCGTAGGAAGTGCCGTAACACGCGCGCAAAGCTTAAGCCGATTGCGTCATTCACCGGCACCTGAACGATACCTTCCAGATCGTATTCGACTGGTTCTTCCGCAGTGATCAGCTTCGAATCAATCGTGTTGATCTTGCGTAAACAGGAGTAAAGCGTGGTCGTTTTTCCCGAACCGGTCGGTCCGGTCGCGATGAAAATGCCGTTCGGGCGCTCGATCATTTCGAGCAGAAAATTATAGATGTAATCAGGCATCCCGAGCGCTTCGAGATCCAAATTAACGATGCTGCGATCCAGCACGCGCAGGACGAGGCTTTCGCCGAATTGCGTCGGCAACGTTGAAACTCGCAGATCAACGTTGCGCCCTGCGATGTGCTTTTGAATGCGGCCGTCCTGCGGTAGGCGTCGCTCCGCAATGTTCATGTTCGCCATAACTTTCACGCGCGAAATCACCGGCAATGCCAGATGCCGCGGCGGCGGCGACATTTCGTAAAGCGCGCCATCGACTCGATAGCGGATTTTGAATTCGTTCTCGAACGGCTCGAAGTGAATGTCGCTCGCGCGGTCCTGGATTGCCTGATAAAGAATCAAATCCACAAAACGGATGATCGGCGTCGCATTCGCCTCCGCTTCGACCACACCCTCGCCATCGGTCTCGTGTAGCTGCAGCGCTTCACCGGCTTCGCCCAGCTGCTTGAGCACTTCCTCCATGCTCGTGGTGTCGGTGCCGTAATACTGTTTAATCAGCTCCTCGATTTGCTCAGGCGGTGAGACGACTACCTGGATGTCTTTGCCGAGGGCGAAACGGAGGTCCTCAGCGATTTGCACTTCGAACGGATCGACCAACGCCACGCGAAGTGTGGTTTGGCTCATGTCGATCGGCAGCGCGCCATGCAATCGCGCCAGACCGGTGGGAATAAGACGTAAAATCTCCGGCCGAATCTCGTGTTGACTCAAATCGACGAATTCAGTGCCAAGGCCGTTGGCGATCGTTTCATAAAAGCTCGGCTCATCGATGAAGCCACCATCGATCATTGCCTGCGCGACAGTTTTGCCGTTCAACTCTACTTCATTCAACACGTCGTCGGCCTGCGAAGGTTCAAGTACGCGCTGCTCCACAAAAAATTCGGCGAGTTGTTTTTCGGTCATTTAAGGTGTCTAACGATTCACGATTTACAATTAACGGCCTCAACTCACGTCGCCGACGGTGATGGAGATGACCTCTTCGGCAGAAGTCAGGCCGGCCAGCACCTTGCGCACGCCGTCCTCTCGCAGTGTTCGCATACCCAGTTCGCGGGCTCGTTGCCGCAAGACAAAAGTCGAGGTGCGCTTGTTGATCATGTGGCGCACTTCATCATCGATAACAAAAATTTCGAATATGCCCATCCGCCCTTTGTAGCCAATCTGACGGCATAGCTCGCAGCCAACAGGCCTCATGACTTGTGCGTCTAAGAGCTGTCCAGCCTCGATTCCAAGCGCGCGCAACTCCGTGTCCGTTAGTTCAGCTGGCTGTTTGCAGTTGCTACACAAGCGACGAATCAGCCTTTGCGCCATCACCGCACGGACCGAAGACGCAACGAGAAACGGTTGCACGCCGAGATCGATTAAACGCGCGACGGCCGAAGGCGCGTCATTGGTGTGCAAGGTACTAAAAACAAGATGTCCGGTAAGACTCGCATTCGTGGCAATGCTTGCAGTCTCGAGATCGCGAATCTCGCCGATCATGATGATGTTCGGTGCCTGGCGCAGGATTGAACGCAACGCGGCCGGAAACGTCATGCCAATCTCCGTGTTCACCTGCACCTGATTGATGCCAGTCATTTGATATTCTATTGGTTCTTCGACCGTGATGATTTTGCGATCGGGTTTGTTGATGTAATTGAGACAAGCGTAAAGCGTAGTCGTTTTGCCCGAGCCGGTGGGCCCGGTCACAAGCACAATTCCATCCGCCAATCTGATCAGGCGCTCAAAGCTTTCCTGGTCGTCCGAGAAAAATCCAAGCTCAGGCAATCCGAGCTTCAGGTTTGATTTATCGAGAATGCGCAAAACCATGCTCTCGCCGTGATTTGTGGGCATCGTCGAAACACGAAGGTCGACCGGCTTCTTTTTAATCCTCACCTGGATGCGGCCATCCTGCGGCAGACGTTTCTCCGCGATACTCATCGAGCCAGTCATGATCTTGAGCCGGCTGATAATGGCTGACTGCAGACGTTTCGGTGGCGATTGCATTTCCTGAAGCACACCGTCGATGCGAAATCGGACGCGAAATTTTTTGTCCATTGGTTCGAGATGAATGTCGCTCGCACCAGCGCGGTGGGCCTCAATCAGCAGCATCGACACGAGCCGGACAATCGGTGCGTCCGCTTCATCTATTGGGACCGCTTCCGTCCCATCGCCGATTTCCAGACCAAGATCGATTTCTTCTCCGATTTGCTTTTGCAGGACGTCCGCTGCTTCATCGGCTGTGCCGTAGTATTTGATCAACGCTTCGCGAATTTTTTTCGGGCTCGTGCAAACCAGTTCCAACTCGCGTTGGAGCAGAAAACCCAAACTATCGATGGTATCGATGTCTAACGGGTTGCCGACAGCGACCACCAGCCCGCTCTCACCAAAAGCGACTGGGATGACTTTGAATCGTCGCGCGTCTTCACCCCGAATCTCGTTAATGACCTGCGGCGGAATGATCATCGTGGAGATGTCGATCCAATCCATGTGCGCTTGCGCAGCGAGCGTCCGCGAGACGTCCACCTCCGACAGCGCGCCGTCGTTAATCAAAACCTCAAGCACGCCGGGCTCGCCGTTCAGACGCGAACGCGCACCATCGATTTGGTTGCGGGTGAGGAGTCCTCCGTCATGGAGAACTGCGAGCACATAGTCTTCGTTGTGTTGCACCTGGGGAAAAATGCTGCGCCCAGTTTAGCGCAAACCGGCTCAATTTCCAGCACCGGCGGCAGAGAAGCGCTTTGAAAAACCGGAGCCTACGGGGCTCGAACCCGCAACCTCCGCCGTGACAGGGCGGCGCTCTAACCAATTGAGCTAAGGCTCCAGCAGAAGAAACAGAGTGTAAAGGCGCACATCTTCAGTCGCAACTGTTCAGTCGCAGTTGGCACTCGCAGCCGATTGTTTTTTGCAAAGTGCAATCGTGAAAAACCATTTCTGCGCAACAAGCCGATGAATTTCGCGGTTGAACATTTTGGAGACGCGTAGCGTCGAACATTGCGAACACGACTGATGACGGTATAATTAACTCGGTTCGGCGGATTGACCCAAACCATAATGAGCGACGAGCGCAGCGAGGGATTGCAGGGTGAAGGGGACTCGGGTCCGGAAACTCTCCTCGATTCATTCGATCAAATGATCGGATCACTGCCGCCGGGCGATCCTGTCCGGCGTGATTTGTTGCAGTTGCGCCCTCAGCTTCTCGATCAGCAGGAAACGATGGTCGAGGCGCGTCGGATGATTGAGAAGCTTGAAGAAGTCGTCAAAAAAGTGACTTCTCCAGCGAACCGGATCGGCACCTTTCTCGGCGCGACTTCGAAGGAGACCGCGCACATCGTGGTTGGCGGCGCAGATTATTATTGCAACGTCGATCCGCGCATACCGCTGTCTAGGTTGAAAAAAGGCACGCGCGTTTTGGTCAACGAAGCCTTCGTCATTGTCGGGGATTTGGGATTCGAGACAGCCGGACCTGTAACAAAAATTACCGAGGTCATCGGCAAGGACCGATTGCGCGTGGGTTCCGAGCACGGGTTGCATTCAATGGTGCTGCAACGCTCCTCTGAACTCGCCCACTCCAATTTGAAATCAGGCGACGAAGTTCGTGTTGATTCCAATTACCGCATGGCGTTGGAGATGCTCTCGAGCACTAAATCGGACGAATATTACCTCGACACTGTGCCGGAGTTGCCATGGGAAAAAGTCGGTGGCCAGCAAGCAGCGTTGCAAGCAATCAAGGACGCAATCGAGTTGCCGCTTTTGCACCCCGACCTTTTCAAAAGATTTCAGCACGCCACGCCGAAAGGCTTCCTGCTCTACGGCCCGCCAGGTTGCGGCAAGACGCTCATCGGCAAAGCGACGGCATTTAATTTGACGAAGCAACTCGGCGAAAAAACCAGCACTGAGATGCGCGAATATTTCATGCACGTGAAGGGTCCCGAGATCCTCAACATGTGGGTGGGCGAGTCGGAACGAATGGTACGCGAGATTTTTGCTACTGCCCGCGAGAGACGAAAAGAAGGTTTCATGCCGTTCCTTTTTATAGATGAAGCCGAATCGATCCTTGGCACGCGACGAGCATCACGACATTCAAATATTCTTTCTACGCTGGTGCCGATGTTCTGCTCGGAGATGGACGGAATTGATTCGCTCAACGACGTCGTGATCATCCTGGCTTCGAACCGCGCGGATCTGATCGATCCCGCAATTTTGCGTCCTGGGCGTATCGACCGGAAAATTAAAGTCAATCGTCCCGATAAGGACGGTACGCGTGAAATTTATCGAATCTATCTCACGGACAATCTGCCGTACGACGGCGTGCTGGCGAAGGAAGCTGATGGAATCGGCGCGTCCATCGAACGCTTGGTCGAGCGCTTTGTCGACTGGCAATTTGCCCGCCGTGACGAAAACAAATTTTTGGAAGTAACCCTGCGCAGCGGCCGCAAAGAAACACTTTACCGGAGCGATCTGATCAGCGGCGCCATCATCGCGTCAATCGTGGAGCGCGCGAAAGCAATCGCTATTAAACGTGCCATCGGGACTCAACAGGACGAAGGAATTCGGGAAACGGATCTGCAACTCGCCTTCAACGCGGAGTACGCCGAGAACGACATTTTCCCAGCCACAGACATTACCGAGGATTGGCTCAAGCTGATCGATTACGATCCGGAAAACGTCGTGAAAATTTCACCGGTTAGACCGGTGTCCGATGCACGCGTGCGCGCAACGTCGGTGATCTAATGCGCGGGCAATGACCCTAAGACTGAGGGAAAGCCACTGGCTTCCCGTGTATATGGCGGGACCGGCACTTCTCCCAGCAATCCTGCTAACTTGGCAAACTCAATTATTTATCTGGTGAGCATCTGTGTGAACGATCGCTGGCAAGGTCGCTACGATAACAAAGTGGGTTGACAATGAGACGCGTCTTTGGGCTGGAGACGGAGTACGGCATCACGCTGTCTGGAGCGGAGACGGTAGATGTGGTCGCCGAATCGATCGAACTGGTGCGCCGTTACACCGATCACGGCGCGTTAATGAAATGGGATTATGACCTCGAAGATCCCCACCTCGACGCACGTGGATTTCGCGCCAGGGAATTGCTTCAGGATACCGACGAATCCTCTTACTACGAGATCGACAAGCGTCGCCCACTTAGTTTCGAGGAAATAAAAAGCGATCTCGTACTTTCAAACGGCGCGCGGTTCTACAACGATCACGCGCATCCGGAATATTCAACGCCAGAATGCACGACTCTTCGGCAGCTCGCTGCTCAGGATAAAGCCGGCGAGCGCATCCTCGCAGAATGCGCACGGCGCCGAAATCAAAAATTACCCCCCGGCTACGAAGTCCGCCTTTACAAGAACAACACTGATTTTGCCGGCCACAGTTATGGTTGCCATGACAATTTCCTGATGACCCGGGACATCCCGTGGGATCGAATCGTTGCCGGAATCCTGCCGTTCCTTGTCACTCGCCAGATTTTCGGAGGCGCAGGGAAAATGGGGATTGAAGGCGAGAGTACTCAAGGGGATCCGGGAATTTATCAAATTTCGCAACGTGCCGATTTTTTCAGCGTGGTGGTGAGCATCGACACGATGAATCGTCGTCCGCTGGTCAACACACGCGATGAGCCGCATGTGGACGCGAGTCGTTACCGCAGGTTTCATGTAATCCTCGGTGATTCCAACATGAGTGAATGGGCAACCGCGATGAAGATTGGGACCACCGCGCTGGTGCTGGATCTGATCGAGCGCGGGATCGCGCCGCAGCTGGAAATTGCGCAACCGGTCGACGCCAACAAATCCATCAGCCGCGATCAAACTTACGACTGGATCATCGAATTGAAGGATGGCCGCAAAATTTCTGCGATTGACGTGCAACGAATTTATTTGAGCGCTGCAAAGAAGCTGTGGCGCGATCCGCCAGACGAGGAGCACGCATGGATTTTGTTCGAATGGGAAAATGTTCTGAACGATCTCGAACGCGACCCGATGTCCACGCGAGATCGTGTTGATTGGTCCGCGAAAAAATTCCTGCTGGATGCACTACAGCAGGACGAGAAACTTTCCTGGAACGATCCGTGGCTGCAATCGATCGACCTCGAATATCATAATCTCGATCTCGACCGGGGGTTGTACTACGAATTGTTACGCAAAGGTCTGATGCGCCGCGTCACAACCGAAGACGAGATCAAGGCCGCAATTTTTAATCCGCCGGAAACCACGCGCGCCTTTTTCCGCGGACGCGCAGTGGCGCGTTTCAACGACGAGATCTCGTCTATTCAATGGGACGAAATCGTCTTTTCAAACGGCGCATATTCACACCGCGTCGCTTTGCCCGAAGCCGCGATGGATGCGCGCCTCGACGCGCTCAATCGCGCAGCGCAAAACGGCAAAGATTTCCGGAAATTCATGAGCGCCGTTGCGCAGATCGGTTGAGTCAGCCTTTCTTAATCGCAAATACCATTCATTCCCATTCGATGGTGCTTGGCGGTTTGCTTGAGATATCGAAAACAATGCGATTAACGCCTTTTACTTCGTTGCAGATGCGATTGGAAATGCGCGCGAGCAATTCATAAGGAATGCGCACCCAGTCGGCGGTCATGCCGTCCTGGCTCTCGACTATGCGCAGTGCGATCGTGTTTTCATAGGTGCGCTGGTCACCCATTACGCCAACCGATTGCACGGGCAGCAAGACGGCGAAGGATTGCCAGACTTTGTAATACCAGTCGGCGGCTTCCATTTCGCTTTGCACGATCGTGTCCGCCTCGCGCAGGATCGCCAGTCGCTTAGGCGTCACCTCGCCCAGAATGCGAACGGCAAGACCTGGCCCTGGGAATGGCTGTCGATAAACAATCTCTTTCGGTAAACCCAACTGGAGACCCGCCTGGCGCACTTCGTCTTTGAACAATTGCCGTACGGGTTCAACCAACTCGAAATGCATTTTGTCCGGTAATCCGCCGACGTTGTGATGGCTCTTGATCACTTGCGCGGGATTCCCTTCGATCGACACACTCTCGATTACGTCAGGGTAGAGCGTTCCTTGTGCGAGAAAGCGGAACTTGTGATCGGAAACCGGCGATCCGTCGTCAGTCTTCGCAAGATCGACGATCGCGTCTTCGAACACGCGAATGAACTCGTTGCCGATGATTTTACGTTTCTCCTCCGGGTCAGTAACGCCGCGCAGTTTCGACAGGAAGCGTTCTGAGGCGTCGACGTACTTCAGTTTGATGTGGAAATTTTCGCCGAAGACGCGCTGCACGATTTCTTCCTCCCTAGCGCGAAGCAGACCGTTGTTCACGAAAATGCATGTGAGCTGATCGCCGATGGCTTTGTGCAGCAGCGCAGCCGTCACTGACGAATCAACACCGCCGCTCAAACCGAGCACGACGTTGTCATCGCCGACTTGTTCTCGGACGCGTGCGCAAGCTTCTTCAATGAACGAACCCATCGTCCAGTCCATCGCGCAGTGGCAAATGTTATAGACGAAATTTTGCAGGATCTCTTTGCCTCGCGGTGTGTGCGCGACTTCCGGATGAAATTGGAGACCATAACGTTTGCGTTGCGGATCCTCTACGGCAGCGAAATCGCAACCCTCGGTTGTTCCCACAACGCCGAAACCTTTCGGCAACGCCGTGACTTCGTCGCCGTGACTGTTCCAAACATCGAGCTGATTGCCCAATCCATCGAAGAGTTCCGATCGTTCTGCCACGTGCAACACGCCTGCGCCATATTCACGGCGCCCCGTGAAAAGGACACGTCCGTCAAGATGATGCGCCATCAGCATTAGCCCGTAACAAATTCCTAGCATTGGTATGTCTAACGAAAAAATTCCCGGGTCGACTTGGGGCGCGCCTTTGTCATAAACGCTCGCTGGCCCCCCTGAAAGGATCAGTCCTTTGGGTTGCATTGCCGCGATTTCAACTGCCGGTGTGTCGAAGCGAATGATCTCAGAATAGACCTGGCATTCCCGGATCCGGCGGGCGATGACCTGTGTGTACTGCGACCCGAAATCGAGGATGAGAATTTTCGAGTGCTTTGGGCGTTCTGAGGTCTTCACATTTTAGGGATGCGTTTGCGGCACGCTATGCGCTCCCGCTGGATCGTTGGGGTCTCGTTCCATCGGGCCAAGTGTTCCCTGACCGGTAATGCCGCGCCCGAACTGGTCTTGCATTTCCTGTCCGGTGCGTTGTTCGAGAGGGTCGCCGCAGCCGCTCAGCGCCAGCAATGCCATTGACAGCAGAATTGCAAGGGGCTTCATCTGCTCATTTTATGAAGGGTCGATTTCATTGCAACAAAGTTGAAGGGTTAAAACGTTAAACGGTTAAAACGTAAAACGAGAAAGGGTGAAAAAGGATCTACCATTCAACTCTTCGACTTTTTAACTTTTCAACCATTCAGAGCATGATCGATCCCGAACTTTTGCTTCAAGGCTATCGGCTCGGCGTTTTTCCGATGGCCATGAACGACGACTCGATTGAGTGGTTTTCGCCCGATCCGCGTGCCGTCCTGCCGCT
>DATFXP010000141.1:0-14202 GCA_035315785.1 Candidatus Udaeobacter sp.
GATGTTCAGCAGGCTCAAATAGCGACCGCTCAACCGCAAGCTGGTGCTCCGACCAATTCAGCGGAGAATTCTGCGGGACCGACACCTGATAGCGCTGCTCCTGCAGGCACAAATACAAACTCATCAGCTCAGGCAAACAGCGAACCGTCGCCAGCTACCGCCAGCCAGTCGAGTTCGCGGAGCACAGAGAAATCTGTTGCCTCGAAATCCAAACGGGCACGTGCCCGGAGCTCGACCGCATACTCCCCGCAAGGCCGCATTCGTTCGATGCGCAGTCGCGTCATGGGCATCACATCCGATGGGCGATTAATACTGCGTCTGCCCTCCGGGCGGACTGCAATCGTGGCGCCAGATGAAGACGCATTCATGCCCCGTCATCGCAACCGGGTGTACATCGATCGCGGCCAGACGTTCGGTCCTCCGCCCGGATTTGGGCCCGAGTATTTCCCGGACGATTAAAACGGGCGCCGCCGCCTCATTCCTCCCTGGGCCGCCCCTCCGTCGCCCGTAAGCGACCGGCTGGGAGTGCTTTTTATCAAAAAAAAGCTTGCCATCATTTGTGATTTCCGGCATACCTCGCGCTCGTGCGGAGACTACGAATCTTCTTAGCACTAGCCACTGCATTGATTTCGGTGACGTTCGGCGCGGGCGCGCGTGCCCAGGGCTTGGCGCCGTCCTCATTGGGGGGCGACGCTCGAAGCAACGAGGTCACAAACGATTCAGTCCAGGTGATCACGGCGAAGACAGAGGCGGCGATTTCTAAGAAGACGAGAAAACTCCTTACACAACCGGCGCGCAAAAGCGCTGAGAAACCAGTACGGGTGGCTACGCAAAAGCCGACCCAAGCAGTCGAGAAGACGCCCTCGCGAGCAACCTTTGCGATGGAACCGGTGCGGCCGATGGAGCAGCCGACAGTAAATCAAACGGTACAGCAGCATGATAGCCGTTTCAGTTTCAGGTCTCCGCAGGGTAAAAAGGAATCGGTGCCGGTAATTAGCGACTATTATCCGAAGCGGATTGTTTATCCGTACGCCAAAGTCGATCGGCGCATCGACAACAGATTAGTGCAAGCTGCCTCGCTAGCGCAGGAGCGTGCCCATGCGCACTCACGTTCGCGATGCTGGCATTATGTCAAAGATGCGTTGCTCGCCTCCGGTGTAGTTGAGTCCCGCCCGAAAACGGAGCTTGCTAGAGACGCTGCGTCGGAACTCGTCAACAACTACGGATTCAAGAGACTATCGATAACGGATCCATTTGCTGCACCTGTAGGTTCGGTGCTCGTGTATGGTACCGCGCGAAGTGTGGGGCACGTTGAAATTCGCACCAAGGATGGTTTCGTGAGCGACTTTAGTTCACCGACGCCGTCGCGCCGCCCGTTGATGGGTGTTTACGCAAAGCTGTAGGGTTCTCCCTCTCCCAAAGAAAACGTCAGCGTAACCGATTCTGCTTAGCGTCCGCAGCTGGTCACGCCTGTGGTTGGCAAAGACACGAAGTGGTAATAGTGAGATCGGCTTTTGCCCAAACTTTTTTAAACTTCGCCTGCGTTTGAGCGACTTCGTCCGCGTTTTTCTTTTGCTTCCGTAAACTTTCTGCCAGTCCGAGTAAAGACCAGCCGTTTTCCGGCAAGCGCGCGAGATCGTCGCGATAGACTTGCTCCGCTTCGGCAAAGCGTTTTTGCTTCATCAACACCGCTCCAAGCGAGTGACGCACCGGAATCATCCATCCGGGTGGCTCGTCATATTTGAGGGCGTCTTCTTTTTGGATTGCGGCCCGCAGCTGCTCAATACCGGTATCAATCTTTCCTTCTGCGATCAGGATTTCTCCCTCGACCATCCGAATGGCGATGGCGAGAAGCGCTTCGCAACTATTGTTGCTCAGAAAATCTTCCTTTGGCACAAGCTTGGCGCGTTCGAGAAAAACACTCTGCGCTTTGCGCGCGCTGGCCGTGTCGCCTTTAGCGGCGTACGCGATCGCGCGAGCGGCATGATGAAAAGCGCGGGTAAACCACATCTTGTCAGTGTAATTTTCGGGCTCGGCGAGGATTTCGACCCACATGCCAAAGCGCACCATTACTTCCAGCGGCATCGCCACTGTTGCTTCCGCTTGTAGCGCGTTTTCCTCAAGAAAATCAGCAGGCGTCTCCGTGACCATCGCGCGGATGTGTTTCATCGCCAGATCGCGCTGGCCTGTCATCATTGCGGCATAGGCCAGCATGACGCGGTTATGCGCGACGTACACGTTCAAAAAACCTTTAGTCGGCCCAAAGATCTTACGATGCCGCTCGTCCGCTTCTACCGCCTTCTCATTCGTATGGACGGCCTTCAGCCACTGGCCGGTGCGAATGTCGATATGTGATGGCATATGCACATTATGGGCAAGGCCCGGCTGTAAGTTGCGGAGCCGGTCCGCCGCAGTCATCGCGCGTTCCGGATTTGGAGATGCTTCCACCGCGTGGATATAAAGATGATTCGCGAGTGGATGGTCCGGATTGAGTTTTAAAACCGCGTCCAGAGTGGCGATGATCTCATCCGTTCCCGGCTCCGGCTTGCCGTGGGTTGTCCATTGATCCCACGGTCGTAAGTTCATCATTGCTTCCGCGAAAAGGGTGCCAACGTCTGGATCCTTTGGATATTTTTTCCACACTTGGCGCATGGCATCGGCATAAGCGCGATCGAGCCCGCTGCGATCTTCCGGCTGTGGATTAGCGTAACGTTTCGCCAGGGCATCAATCAGGGCCCGCTCAACCGGCGACGCGTTCTCGGCATTCTTTTGAGCGAGCCCAAGTTCCTTCCACGCGAGCTCCGCCGCGGACGGCGGAACGGCCATGGCATTAATGTGCGGACCGCACGCGAGCGCGACGCCCCAGTGCGCCATCGCGCACTCCGGATCGAGTTCCGCGGCTTGCTGAAACGCGCGGATCGCCGCGCGATGATTAAATCCCTGAAGAAAACCGAGGCCCTGATCGAAATAGCGTTGCGCTTCCGCGGACTTAGTCGTGATCGTGCGAGAATAGGAGCCGAGACCGTCGTAAAGCGGCTCTTTTGCGATAACCATGTGGCAAATTGCAAACGCGACCGCTGAACAGACGAGAATTTGAAAGAGCTTGTTCTTCGGTTTCATAACAGCCGACAAAACTCGGCTGCGGCAACGGTTTATCAAGCGCTGTAATCGCGTTGAGCCCGATGATACTATGCGCCAAATGGAAGCTGCCGCGTGGGCGTCATTAAGTGATGAGGAACTTCTTGAGCGCCGAATCTCGTCGCTTGGGTTACAGCTCGATGGCACCGCTCTGGAGCCTCTAATTCGGCAACTGAACGATGAGCTTTCGGCAAAAGGCTTGGTGTTTCACCCACCGTGCCACGTCGGCGATGAATGGTTCGTCCCGGTCGGTATTCCGGCGATCTTCATTCCATTCTTTCTGGTCAATGACCGACTGCGTGCGCTCGAGCGCACGATGATGCTAGAAGTAGAAGGTGGGACGCCGGAGTGGTTCATGAAGCTAATGCGACATGAAGCGGGACACGCTTACATGTACGCTTATCAACTGACACGTCGGAAAAAATGGAAACAATGTTTCGGGCAAACATCGCTGGAGGAAACGCCGGACACCTATCGGCCACGCCCATTCAGCCGTAGTTACGTCGTTCATCTTGAGGATTGGTACGCGCAGAGTCATCCAGACGAGGATTTCGCGGAGACATTTGCGGTGTGGCTCACCCCGGAGTTCGATTGGCGCAAGAATTACGCTGGCTGGCCGGCACTCCGAAAAATGGAATACATTGACGAGCTGATGCGCTCGTTGGCGGGGGTGCCGCCGGTGCACACGCCGGAATATCGCGTCGCCGATTACGATTGTCTCAACGTAAAACTCAAGACGTATTACGCGCGCAAGCGCAAGCTTAACGAAGAAACGTATCCGGATTTTTACGACGCCGATCTGCGACAGCTCTTCGGCGCATCGGCTGGCATCAAGGCAAGCGCATATTTACGCCGACGAAGGCGGCGGTTACTGAATGCGATTTGCCAATGGACAAACGAAAAGAAATTTCCCGTGAATCAACTGCTCGCGAGGCTTACCAACCGATGTGATGAACTTGGATTGCATGTGCTCAACGACGATCCGCAGCAGGATTTTCGAGTCACCGCTTTCATTACGACACTGGTGATGAATTATCTTTTCACCGGGAAGTTTAAGCGCACGAAATAATCAGCCGTGAAAAGGAAACTCAAGGTTCTCGTTCTGTTTGATGGCACAAGTCCTACGACTGTTGATCAGGATTTCAGCGACGAACTGAAAACGAAAGAGTGGAAGACCGAGGCGGACGTGATGAAAGCGCTCGGCGGGTCGGGGCACATAGCCGAGCATCTCGCCATCTACGACGATGTCGATCTTCTGCGGCAAAAACTCGAGACGTTCGCGCCCGATGTCCTTTTCAATTTGGTCGAACAATTCAGGAACAAGTCTGAATTCGACCAGAACATTGTTTCATTTTTCGAAATGCAAGGCCTGCCGTTCACCGGCTGTGGTTCGACTGGGCTGACACTTTGCAAACACAAAGGCATTTCCAAAAAAATTCTGCACTATCACGGCATTCACGTGCCGAATTTCGTGGTCATCCCGCGTGGGCAGCGAATCGCGAGCCCGAAGCAGGTAAAATTTCCGCTCGTGATCAAACCGGTGAAGGAAGAGGCGTCGTACGGAATCTCGCGGGCGTCATTCGTTGGAAATGACGAGCAGTTTCGCGAACGCGTGACTTTTATTCACGAGAAATACAACAGCGACGCCATTGCGGAGGAATACATTGATGGTCGCGAGCTTTACGTAAGCCTGATGGGCAATGCGCGATTAACAGTTTTTCCGATTCGCGAAATGGTCTTCCGCGAAGTGCCGCCTGACGAACCGAAGATCGCCACCTTCAAAGCGAAATGGGACGAAGAATACCGAAAACGCTGGGGCTTGGAGAACCACTTTGCCGAAGATCTCGATCCGGCGCTCGTCGCTAAGATCCAGGAGAAATGTAAAGAGATTTACCGGTTGCTGACAATCGACGGCTACGCGCGAATCGATCTACGCCTGACATCCGAAACAAAACTCTATTTCATCGAGGCGAACCCGAATCCCATTCTCGCTGCCGACGAAGACTTCGCGCTCGCAGCGGGGAAAGCAGGCTTGCCATATCCGCAACTCATCGAACGAATCGTCCGGCAAGGGATAAACACCGTTCGAGACTGATCGAAAGGATGTCGTAATTACAACCAGTTCTTTGCGCGGGGCCAAAATTCTCGAACGCTCATCTTCAAATCGCGACAGAGGTAGACATGACGTCGCCTCTCAAAGGGCATTGCCCACGGACTGCTCACGACCTGCCCGAGATCTTCGACAGAGGAAAATAGCTCACGCTCGTCTTCATCACTCGTGTCGAGCACCAAGATGACTTCGCCATTCCAATCGTGGGGTCCCCACAGAAAATAATTCTGATGCCCGGATATCGCCGGTGGCAGTCCGAGCTCCGGCCCGAAAAAATCGATCGCTCCAGCTTCGCCATAGTTTTGGCAAAAAATAGCGCCGCGTTTCTGATCCTCAGGCCGCAAGTGATGATAGACGTGCGCTACCGAGCCAACCATTTGTTCCCAACCAAACTGGTCTGCAAAAATCTGCGGGAGCGCTTCCGTATGTGAAGTCTCAGTGCGTGGCGGTTCCATGTGGATGGCTCGCATGTATGCGAGCAACTTATCGGGTGGTAAGAGTGGTAGCATCAACGGTGCACATAACGCGCCCATTGCGATGATCACACCGATAAACACCGGTTTGACCCACTTAAGGCGCGCCCCAAAAATGCGGTCGACCGCAACGCCACCGGCCGCAAAAAGCATCGAATACGCAGGCGCCAGATAATAGCTTTTGCCATGCAAACCGATGAATTCGGCGAGCGTGACCAGGTAAATAATTCCGATGATGCGGTAGCGCCGGCCTTCACGTGTACCAAACAACCAGAATAAACCGCCCAGCCACAGAGGTACCGTTCCCGGGTTCAAGAACACAGCCTGTTGCGCGATGAATCCTACTGGGCTGAGCGCGACATTCTTGTTGCTGTGAGCAATGTTGCGCAACAGTTCGTACGTGGGCCAGTGATATCGCGCTTCCCATAAAACATTCGGCACCGCGATAACGAACGCGATCAGCGCGCCGAGCCAGATCCATTTTTGAGCAAATTGACGCCGGAGAGGCGTGAGCAGCAGCCCAACAAGGATACCTGCACCGAAAAACGCCGTGGAATGTTTGTTTTCCAAGCCAAGTCCTAGAACCACGCCGAACCAAAGCCAAAGCGTGGGTGAGCCACCGTTAATAATCCGGACAAGCAGATAAACGGCTACCATCCAGAACAGCGGCTCGAACGCGTTCATGGAAAAGAAATTTCCAACTGCCAGATTGAACAGCGCGCAGAGCGATCCCGAGCAGGCGAGAGCAATGGCCCATGCGCGTCCGCCGAGCTCGCGCGCGATTACTCCTGTGAGCGCAACAATCGCCGCTCCCGCCACTGCAGGAAGAAGACGAATCGCAAAAAGCGAATCACCCAGGAGCAGTTGGCTCAATCGAAGTAGCAAAATCGACAACGGCGGTTGATCAACGTACCCAAAAGCGAGATGGCGTGCGCATGCGATATAATAAAGCTCATCGCGAAAATAACCGTAGTGCGCGTTTGTCAGCAGATGGACCAACAATGCGGCGACAGCGAACACGGCGATCAAGACTGATTCAGTAGAATAATTTCGGTTGGATGCCGGGACTGACATGAATCAGAAAATCGCGCACGATTTCATTTTCGACTAAGCTGACATATGAACGTGCAAGTCTATGGATGCAATCATGTCGCGATTGAGGTGGATGACGTTGAGAAGGCGGCGGCCTTTTACAAAGATGTGTTCAATCTTGAACAGATGAGTGGCGGCGAGGGCGACGCGTTCTTCAGACTGGGTGACCATCAGTTCCTCGCGATTTTCGAAGTCGACAAAGTTCAGCGAGCAAACATGCGGCATTTCGGGATCATGGTTCGCGATGAAGCGCAGCTGAATGAAGTCAAAAAGAAGCTTACGGACAAATACAAACTCAAACTGGAGCCGCCGTTTCGCTGCGACTTTCGCGATCCATGGGGAAATCGCATTCAAGTCGTTGATCTGCACGATGAATCACTCGTTTGGCTGTTGCCTTATCGCGAAGTCCAGAAAACGGGTATCAAATTCAAGTCGTAGCTTTTCAAAGCACTCGCTGAGGATCAGCAAATGGAGAGGCGAGCTCCGCGAGCCCTCGCCGCGCGGCGGATTGTAGCGCAAGTGCATGGCGTCGCATAGCTCCGCCCTCCATGCTTTCCCAAAGCGCAAACGCTGATCGAATATACGGTAAACACATGCAACTTACGCTTAAGCAATGCACCATTCGCCCGTGGCGACTGGATGATGCCGAATCCATAGCCACACATGCGAACAATCGCAAAATCTGGCTGGGGGTACGCGATCTTTTCCCGCATCCATACACGATCCAGGACGCGCACGAATTCTTGCAGCGAGCGACAACCGAACAGCCGGAAATGAAATTTTGCGTCGACATTGAGGGTGCGGCCGTCGGCGGGATCGGTGTTCACCCGGGCCAGGACGTACACCGGCATACAGCGACAGTTGGTTATTGGTTAGGCGAGCAGTTCTGGGGACGAGGCATCATGACTGAAGTTGTGACTGCGGTTACTGATTTCTGTTTCGACAATTTTCCACTCCGCCGAATCTCTGCGGAGGCATTTTCGAGCAATCCGGCATCGGCGCGCGTGCTGGAAAAATCCGGCTTCACTTTCGAAGGACGCCTCAAGAACGACGTCCTCAAAGATGGGAAGGTTCTCGATTCGATGCTCTATGCCCGGACAAAGTAGGGTAGCGCATGCATCCGGCTTGCGTATTTCTCTGCGAGAGGCGATATGGCTCGCCTTAGATAACCAATGATTTCATTTATCGTTCCCGCCTACAACGAAGAGCACGAACTTTCGGACACTCTGGCTGCGATTACAGCGGCCGCGTCTGGCGCGACAGAGCCGTACGAGATCATCGTTGTTGATGATGCGTCAACGGACGCGACGGCGAAGATCGGGTCGGATGCTGGCGCGAAGGTAATTCCAATCAATCGCCGCCAAATCGCAGCCTCTCGCAACGCAGGCGCACGCGCTGCCCGGGGCGAGTATTTGTTTTTCGTTGACGCCGATACGCGGATCAATCGAGCGCATGTGACTGGAGGGATCGCCGCTCTGGAAAATGGTTACGCCGGAGGCGGCGCGCGGGTGGCGATGGACGGATTTGTTCCGTTTTGGGGACGGCTGTTGTTGCGCGGCTTTTCGTCGGTTTATTTCGGCCTGAATCTTGGGGCCGGCGCATTTCTTTTCACTTCGCGGCGCAACTTCGATGTCGTCGGCGGATTCGATGAGCAGTACTTTGCTGGTGAAGAAGTTTATTTTTCGCTCGAGCTGAAAAAGCTGGGTGGCTTCAAAGTGCTACGGGAACCGGTTGTCACGTCAGCCCGGAAATTGCGCATGTATCCTGCGAAAGATTTTCTGCGCAAATTCTTTGGCGTAATCTTCCGCGGTCCCCAAGGGGTCCGTTCACGTGAAAAGCTTAGCCTCTGGTACGACGGAAAACGGGAAAGGCACCCAGCTTAGAAACAGGTCGAGTGATGCAGGATGGTTGGTTTGTGCGGTTGCGAAGATGGGTTCTTGGGCTACAATAGGCCCTTCGTTATGGCTGAGAGCAACCAAACGTCGGATCTCAAGGAGTTCCGGTTGCATGAAAAAGATACTGGCAGCGCGGACGTGCAAGTCGCACTTCTTACCCGCCGGATCGAGCATTTGACTGAGCACCTTAAGGTTAACCGGAAAGATCATTCGTCGCGGCGAGGCCTACTCAAGATGGTCGCGCAAAGGCGGAGTCTGCTCGATTATTTGAGCAAAACGAAGGCTGATCGTTACAAGCATTTGATCGAGAAACTAAACCTTCGGAAATAACCCGAGGAATTCGGTAGTTCAGATCCAGATATTTGAACTGCTCGAAGCCACAACTAAAGAGATAACCAGCAGGCCAGGCGTAGCAATCACCTTGGATTTTAGGTTTTAGTTTCGGGTCCGGCAGCGGCCGGATAGCGGGTTTAAAACCTACAGTCGGGGTGACCGCCTGGAACCGCGAATCCAGGAAAATACTATGCAACAAAAGGTCACCGCCAAAATCGGCGGCAATGAGATATTTATCGAAACCGGCAAAATCGCGAGGCTCGCCGATGGCGCAGTCATCGTTACGTGCGCCGACACGACCGTGCTTGTCTGCGCGGTTTCCTCCAGAGTAATTAAAGAAGGTCAGGACTTCTTCCCGCTAACAGTTGATTACCGCGAGAAGGCGGCTGCCGCCGGAAAATTTCCGGGCGGTTACTTCAAACGCGAAGGCCGTCCTACAGAAAAGGAAACACTTACTTCGCGAATGATCGATCGGCCGTTGCGGCCGCTCTTTCCGAAGGGATATTTTTACGACACTCAAATCATTTCGATCCTGCTCAGCGCCGATGGGCAGAACGATCCCGACATTCTTGCGATGAATGGCGCATCGGCTGCGCTGAGCGTTTCAGACATTCCGTTTGCAGGCCCGATTGGAGCTGTGCGCGTTGGTCACGTCAACGGTGAGTTCGTTGCCAACCCGACACACGACGAGCGCGCCCAAAGCGACCTCGATCTCGTTTATGTCGGCACTGAAAACGATGTGATCATGATCGAAGGCTCGGCAAACGAAATGCCGGAAGCTGAATTTACAAAAGCGCTTGAGTTCGCGCATACCCACGCCCGCGAGATGATTCAGGCGCAAAAAGACTTGGCCTCGAGAGTGGGTAAACCAAAGCGCGACGCGCAGTTGCTCCCCGTGAATCAGGAACTGGTGGATATCGTCCGCCAGGTTACCGGCGATCGAATCGAACAAGCGCTACGCACTGAAGGCAAAAGTGCGCGCGCTAAAGCGATCGACGTTCTGCGAGAGGAGGTAAAGGCAGCGATTCTCGAAAAATTTCCCGAGACCGACTCATTTGCGGTCAATCAAGCATTCGATTCTGTCGAAAAGAAAACGTTCCGAGCCAGCATTCTGGAAAAACAGAAACGCGTGGATGGGCGTGGGTACAACGATTTGCGCGCGATCAGCTGCGAAGTAAGCGTGCTGCCCCGAGCACATGGTTCTGCGATTTTTCAGCGCGGCGAAACACAGGCACTCGCACTCGCCACACTGGCTCCCATTGAAGAAGCGCAGATGATTGATGCGTACGGCGGCGGCGAACAATCAAAGCGCTTTATTCTGCATTACAATTTCCCACCGTTTAGCGTGGGCGAAACAGGGCGGACAGGGGCGCCCGGGCGGCGGGAGATTGGCCACGGTGCCTTGGCGGAGCGCTCGCTTGAGCCGATCGTGCCTAACGAAAATGAATTTCGTTATGCCATCCGCGTTTCCAGCGAGATTATGGAATCCAACGGCTCGACATCCATGGCCAGTGTGTGTGGCGGAATGCTCGCGTTGATGGACGCAGGTGTGCCGGTGAAGGGCATGGTTGCCGGAATCTCAATCGGCCTTGTCACCGAGGCCGGCGATAACGGGCAAGCGAAGCGCTACGAACTGCTCACCGACATCATTGGGTCCGAAGATCATTATGGCGATATGGATTTCAAGCTTTGCGGAACCGACACAGGTGTGACGGGTTTTCAGCTTGATCTGAAACTCCCAGGTATCGGTCACAACATCATGGCCGAAGCAATCCAACGCGCAAAAGAAGCGCGGACGAAGATCCTTGAGATTATGCGTGCCACGATGGACGAACCGCGCACGGAGTTGTCGAAATACGCGCCACGGATCGAGACAATTAAGATCAATCCGGAGAAGATCGGCGCGCTCATCGGACCTGGTGGCAAAACCATCAAGGGCATCGTTGCAGAAACTGGCGCCGAAATTAACATCGAAGACGACGGTTCGGTGCACATCTACGCAACCACTGGCGAAAGCATGGCGCGCGCGAAGGAAATTATCGGCGGAATGACTCGCGAAATCGAAATCGGACAAACCTATCAGGGACGCGTCGTCACGACGAAGGAGTTCGGCGCGTTTGTTGAAGTTTTCCCAGGCAAAGACGGCTTGGTGCATATTTCTGAGCTTGCCGATTTTCGAGTGAAGCGCACTGAGGACGTAGTCAAGGTTGGCGACATGATTTGGGTCAAATGCATTGGCATCGACGACAAGGGCCGCGTAAAACTTTCGCGCAAGGCCGCACTGAAAGAACGCGCTGAAAAAGAAACAGGCCAGGCTTTGTAGCCAGTCCCGAACGAACGTCTCAAGCAAGACCGCTGGGCTGAGGTGAGCCCACGCTACAGCTTAGTTGACAATGTCCGGCAGGGATGGAGTAAAAGGGGTGAGTGAACCATGATTACCCCGACGCGAGTTTCTTATGTAGTGCTCGCCGCAACGATCATTCTGGCCAAGTTTTTGCATCTTGGTGCGCCGCTGCTGGTAGTCTTGTTTGCGTATTTTGCACTACGTCAGTTTTATTTTTTCACCAGAAGAAAATGGCTGGCGCTAACGTTGTTTATCATCGTTGTGGTTGGGCTCGCGGCCGCCGGAGTTTACTTTACCCGCGCAGCCGTTTTGGCGCTGCCAGATGTGGCGGATACGTCCATACCTTCAGCCAGCGCATGGGCGCAGAAGAGGCAGATAGACTTACCCTTTAGTGATTTTGAAAGTCTGAGACAGGTCGTCGTCGGCGCGCTAGGGGAGGAGGCGAATTACCTTCGCAACGTCGCAAATGTTGCTAAAGCCACGACAACAAACCTCGTTTTCAGCATCCTTGGAATCGTCGCTGCTGCGAGCCTTTTTTTCAAAACGGGGCTCGACCCATACCGGGGCACGCATCGGGTCAAAAACAATCTTTACTCCGTCTCCTGCGAGCAAGTCGCAAGGAGGTTCCGCGATTTTTACCGGAGCTTTGCGACGGTCATGGGCGCGCAGATCACCATTTCTCTGATCAATACCGCATTGACCGCGATTTTCCTCCTGGCGATTCACGTGCCGCACGCGCCGTTGCTCATTGTGGTCACATTTCTTTGCGGGCTCGTGCCGATTGTCGGCAATCTTGTTAGCAACACAATCATCGTCTTTGTGGCGTTGACGGTATCGCTGAAGCTGGCGATTTCCGCGTTGGTGTTCCTGATCGTCATTCATAAGCTCGAGTATTTGCTGAACAGCAAAATCATTGGCGACCGGATACGGAATCCGGTTTGGCTCACGTTAATCGCTTTGATTCTTGGCGAACGACTCATGGGCATCCCCGGCTTAATCCTCGCGCCGGTGGTATTGAATTATCTGCGCGTGGAAATGCTGACCGTGGAGGTGCCGGCTCGACGCGAAGAAGTTGAAATGTTGAGTCGTTGAACAGTTAGGTCCGCGCAACGTTGGAATGCTTCAACGATGCGCGCATTCCAGCATGACGTAAGCGTATGAAAGCAGGCTTTCTTGAAAAACTCATCGAGCGCCTAGGTCGCGTTGGGCCGGAAGACGTGCAGAACTATTTTCTGCGCCTGGCGCAGGAGAAAGGTTTCCTGGAAACCGTTTTCAACGCCATTCAGGAAGGCATCGTCGTGACCGACTCGAAAGGCCGAATCACTTACCTTAATGATGCGGCTTGCGCCTTGTTTGGACTCGAGGCAGGCGAAGCAATCGGTAAACGCCTCGACGAACGCATCGGTGGGCTCGATTGGACATCGCTTACTCGAAGCGGCGGACCAGTCAGTCACGACGTGGAAATTTTTTATCCGCAAGATCGGTTCATCAATTTTTATGTGGTGCCTCTCGTGATTGAACAGCGTGAAGCTGTAGCTGGAAAAGCCGATTCCGGCCGAATGCGGTCATCAGCCTTCGCTAAAGCTACGGCGGACAAGCCGCCCGCGGCTACAGTTCCCGAAGAGGTTGGGCATGTGATGATCCTTCGCGATATCACTGAGAGCCGCCGCACTGCGCAGCAAACAATTGAGTCGGAGCGTTTGAATGCATTGAGGCTGCTGGCGGCAGGCGTTGCACACGAGATCGGAAACCCGCTCAACTCGCTTCACATTCATTTGCAACTGATGGAGCGCAGCGTGCAGAAGCTGCACGACGGCGAAAAGAAGGAACTCCAGCGATCGATTGATGTCGCTCGTTCAGAAGTCAACAGACTGGATTCCATCGTCACGCAATTTTTGAAAGCCATCCGGCCATCGCGGCCGCAACTGCGACCCGAAAATGTGAACACGATTGTTGAAGAAGCGGTTCGCTTTTTCACGCCTGAGCTTCAGGACCGCGAGATAGTCGTCGAGCAAGAGCTGCGGTCAGATCTTCCGCTGCTTCAGCTCGATCGGGATCAGATGAAGCAAGCGTTTTACAACGTGATCAAAAACGGTGTCGAAGCCATGCATCGCCACGGCACATTGCGCATTCGCACCGATCTCGCCGATACACATGTGATCGTCCGATTTGAAGACAGCGGCGGCGGTATGTCGGCGGAAAATTTGAGCCGCGTTTTTGAGCCTTATTTCACCACCAAAGCATCAGGCAGTGGGCTCGGATTACTGATTGTACGCCGCATCGTGCGCGAGCATGGTGGCGAGCTCTCCGTTGAGAGCAACCAAGGCAAAGGTCTTGCTCTGACGATCCGTTTGCCATTCATCGACAAACGCATTCGCATGCTGGAAGCGGGAGAGGCGAGAGATCAGACGTCGGACCGGTGAACACAGATGCAAATGAGGCGGAACTCTGCGACGCCGCCAAACGGAACTCTTGTAACGTTTTTAATCAACCACGCGGCGTGCCCGATATCCCGAGTTGCGCAAAGAGAAACGCGTAAATGTCGGCCAACTGTTTGACGAGCTCGCTCAATGCAGTGCCGATTCCGTGGCCGGTGCTGGAGCTGGTTCGCAAAAGAATCGGGTTCCCGGACTTGTTCGCGGCGAGCAGGCGCGCAGTCATCTTGCGTGAGTGATACGGCGCCACGCGTCCATCGTTAGCGCCGGTCGTCATTAAGACGGCTGGATATTTCGTACCATCCACGACGTGGTGATAGGGCGAGTAAGCGTAAAGCGCCTTGAATTGCTCGGGATTTTTGACTGTGCCGAACTCGGTAAC
>DATFXP010000142.1:0-2465 GCA_035315785.1 Candidatus Udaeobacter sp.
ACGAGGGTGGCGTCGCCTCCAGTGTCACGGATATGCTGCGTTAACCACTGAAATGTCTCATACCGGGGAGAGTCGTCGGGAAGAATATATGTTGAAGTTTGAATCTGGATGGCTCCAGATTTTTTGAGCTTGCGCCAGATCGCGACCCGCTCCGCAGAATGAGTAGCCGGAAGCCGAACCAAAAGGAGCAGCCATGCGAGTTTTTTCTTTGCCGGCATGTGATATACACCTATACTGCGTTGTTATACATGTAACAAATGAATTCAACACCGCGAATCCTGCTGGTTAGCAATTCCACGGTTTATGGGCGTGGTTACCTCGATCACGTTGAGCAGCAGATCAAAAGCTTTCTCGGCAACGCTGGAAAGGTTCTTTTCTTTCCGTTCGCACTTTTCGAACGCGACAGCTATGCAGCCAAAGCGAAGGCGCGCATTGCGGCAATGGGCTACGCGCTCGAGACCGCGCATACGGTATCCGATCCACACAAAGCGATCGATCAGACGGATGCGATTTTCATTGGTGGTGGCAATACGTTTCGCTTGTTGAAGGCGTTGCAAGATCTCGACTTGCTGGACCCGATTCGCCGCAAAGTAAAAAGCGGCGCGCCTTACATCGGCAGTAGCGCCGGCTCCAACGTCGCTGGGCCTACGATCAAAACCACCAAAGACATGCCGATTGTTCAGCCGCGCTCGTTGGATTCGCTCGGGCTCGTGCCGTTCCAAATCAGTCCACACTTTCAGGACCCGGATCCCGACTCCCGGCACATGGGCGAGACACAGGAGGAAAGAATTATTCAATTTCTAGAGGAGAACGAAATACCCGTGGTCGGAATTCGCGAAGGTGCCTGGCTGGTTTGCGAAAACGCCGCTGTCACACTGAGAGGCGAAACTGGCGCCCGAATCTTCAGACGCGGCGAAGTACCCGTGGAAGCAAAACCGGGCGATAACATTATCCATCTCGTAGGAGGACCAAATGGAAACTAAAAGAACGCTGCTGCTTGGTCGCAGCGACATCCGGGAACTCTTGGGCCTGACGGAATGCATCGATGCGGTCGAAATGGTTTTTCGTCGGCAAGGCGAAGGAAAAATTCCGCCGTCGGGAATTCTTGGTGTGAGAACGCAAAGCGGCGGTCTTCACGTAAAGACTGCCCGTCTGACCGGTGCCAGAAATTATATCGCCGTCAAACTGAACACGAACTTTCCGCAGAACTACGGGCGTTTTGGTTTGCCTACAATCCAGGGCGTAATCGCATTATACGACGCCGATAATGGTCGAGTACTTGCCGTCCTCGACTCAATGGAGATCACGATCAAGCGCACCGCGGCTGCAACGGCCGTTGCAGCGAAATACCTCGCGCGGAAAAATTCGTCAGTCGCTGCTATCTGCGGTTGTGGCCAGCAAGGCCATGCTCACCTTCGCGCTCTTTCTTTGATGTTTCCGCTCGGAAAAGTTTACGCCTTCGATATCGATCCAAAAGCCTCGCAGCATCTCGCTGCACAACTTTCGCACGAATCTCAGGCCGACATTGAACCTGTCCGCCGTCTGTCGGTTGCGATCCAACGCAGCGATGTGGTCGTCACCTGCACACCTGCGACAGAATTTTATGTCCACAAAGAAGACGTTGCTCCCGGAACGTTTATCGCCGCTGTCGGTGCCGACGATTCGCACAAACAGGAAATCGATCCCGCGCTCTTGTCATCGGCGAAAGTTGTCGCAGACAGCCTCGAACAAGTTTGCGCGATCGGCGATACGCACCATGCGATTGCAAAGGGTTTGATGCGGAAAGAAGACGTTTACGCAGGGCTTTCCGAAGTTCTGGCTGGCAAAAAAGCGGGGCGTATTAACGAAACAGACATCATCGTTTTTGATAGTACAGGAGTCGCAATTGAAGACGCCGCTGCGGCGACCGTTGTCTACGAAAAAGCGCTCATCGCCGGAATCGGAAATTACTTCGAATTCGCGGCTTAAAACCAATGAAGTGGATAACTCGCGAACAAATTAAGGTCGATCGGGTTGCATGTCCGTGGCTGATTCGGAAGTTTATCGATCCCGCGGCGGAGTTCGTGTTTCTGCCGCGCAATACCGATTGGGCAAAAATCGACAACGGGATTGTGTTCGATGTTCCCAATTGTCAACTGGGTCATCACGGCGAGGACGTATCGTTCAATTCATTCCTGAAAAACTATGGTCTTACTGACCCAGCGCTCAGTTTACTCGGTGAAATCGTCCGCACCGCTGATTCGTATCCAAGCAAGCCACACCCGGCTGGGGAAGGTTTGCGCTGGGTCGCGCACGGCTTCAGTGCACTCGGTCTAACCGATTCCGAAATTCTCGAGCGCGAGTTTATCATTTACGACGCCCTGTATCGAGAATGCAGACGACAGGCGGCAAATGGAAAGGCGTTAACGCGCGCGGTGTCGCTTTTTGAACTAGCGAGCACGATGCGGTAGTTGCCACGATGTTTG
>DATFXP010000143.1:0-20060 GCA_035315785.1 Candidatus Udaeobacter sp.
CTTTCCTGGCGAAATGCGTTGCGCGGCACTCCGACGTTCGGCGTTCGCGCCGAGGCTTTCGTTTGTTTCATTGAAAACCACGACCAAATCGCAAACACCGGCGCTGGTGACCGGCCGCGCTTTCGAACTTCCCCCGAACGCTATCGCGCAATTACGGCTCTTCTTCTGCTTGGACCGTGGACACCGCTACTGTTTCAGGGCGAAGAATTCGGCGCGTCCAGCCCTTTTCTGTTTTTCGCCGATCTCGGCGACAAAGCTGTCCGCGATGCGATTCGCACAGGTCGCGCTGAATTGCTGGCGCCATTTTTATCGCTCAGCGAGGCGGAGACATTGACGAGTTTACCTGCTCCAGATGATCCCCAAACGTTTTCACGGTGCAAACTGGATTTTTCCGAGCGCGAAACGAATCGCGAGCTTTACGACCTCCACATCGATCTTCTCAAATTGCGTCGGGAAGATTCGCGCTTTCGTTTGCAAAGTTCAGGTGGAATCGATGGCGCGGTGCTCGGCCCGGCAAGTTTTGTTCTCCGATATTTTTCGAAACGGAACGATGACCGGCTCCTATTGGTAAACCTTGCAGAACGCCAGGTTTTGCATCCCGCTTCGGAGCCATTGCTGGCCCCGCCCACAGGTTGTAGGTGGGAAACGTTTTGGACGAGCGACTCGCAGCGCTACGGAGGAAGAGGAACGGTTGCCACCGTAACTCCAAAGCAATGGAGCTTGCCAGCTGAATCCGCCGTCGTGTTACAATCTGTGCCTAACCAGTAACGGCTTCTTGCCGCTTCGCGATGCTGCTGCGAAACTCTCTGTCGAATTATTCTAGCCAACGCTCGTGTTCGGCACTGCCGCGACAAGGCAGCTTCAAACTCAGTCGGCGGAAATTCAACGAGTGCTGAGAATCCATAACGACGGCGAACTGGTGCATACGGCTTGACCTAATTACCGGGTCAGAAAGGCTGCGCCGCAGCGACCGCGACAGGACGGCGCTGTTGTGAGCCACAGGAATTGCCTCTATTGAAGGCCAGATTTGTTTCACGCGCGTAAACAAATCACCGCGCTCCACGAGCTAGTTTTCGAGCAATGCCGCGATCCTAGCGCTCAGTTGCGCAATCGGATTTCGCGGAGCATTACTTTGCGCGATGAAAATTGTGCTGATGACGTTGGCGATCTTGTCCATTTCCATTCTTGCGCTGGGACAGGCTTCGCCAACACCGCAGGAAACTATTACTCCCCCACCGAGAGTTTATCCCGTCGCTTTGCCAAATTACGACGAGGAGACAGCTACACGGCTGCAGATTTTCTTGGACAACAACGATTTCGCTCCCGGGAAGATTGATGGAAAGATGGGCGAATTTTTCCGGAAAGCGCTCATCTCATACAAACATGCGCAAGCCATGCCAAAGACCGGTGCGGTTGATCAATGGATGCTCGATCAGGTTCCGGTCACTTATACGACGTACACGATCAGAGAAGAAGACTTGAAACAGATCGGCGACGTCCCCGGGAATCGCGCAGACCAGGCGAAGTTAAAATGGTTGCCTTACACGTCGTTCTTGGAATTTGTCGCTGAGCGATTTCATTCCGCTGAGGCGTACATTGAGAAACTCAACCCCGGCAAAAACTGGGAACATCTTCACCCGGGCGAAACGCTCAAGGTACCGAATGTCTTGCCGTTCGAAGTCGAGAAATTCACCGAAGGAAAAATTCCTGAAAACCCGGCGTTCGCCTCTCGCAAGATTTTCGTCGATACTCAAGAGCATTTACTCGAGGTATTCGACCATGATCACCTCGTTTGCGTGTTCCCAATCACGCCCGGATCCAAAACTCTGCCGGCACCTGTCGGCACTTGGAAAATCTTAGGGGCGAACGTCTGGCCTTGGTTCCGTTACGATGAAGGGATGCTGAACCACGGCGTGCGCACCGAGAATTATTATAATCTCCCGCCCGGCCCGAACAATCTGGTCGGCGTTCTGTGGATGGGCTTGAACAAACCCGGAATCGGTATTCACGGCACAAATAATCCTGAGACAATTGGCCGCGCTGCGAGCCACGGTTGCATTCGCCTCGCCAACTGGGACGCCGCGCGCGTGAAAGACTTGGTGAGCGTCGGGAACACTGTAATCATCTTTTAAGCGGGGACGGATCGCTACAGATGGAGGCGGCCCGCCCTCGGGCCGCAACCTGTGACGCCGCGAGGGCGCGCCGACTCCAGAACCCTCTCGGCGGTGGCACACCGCAGCCAAAGTCGGACCCGCTCGGCGAACGAGCCCTAGCCAAATTCCATAAAGATTTTTCGCGCGGAATCGCGACCTCAAACGTCTAGGCTGGTAGATCGCAAACAATGGATGCCAGTGAACGCGAACAGTATAGAGCGGCCATTCACGGCGATCGTGAGGCATTCGAAATGATCATTCGCACGCACAGTCGAACACTTTTCGCGATCGCTTACGGCATTTTGCAAAACCGCGAGGAAGCCGAAGACGTGGTGCAAGATTCATTGATCAAAGCCTGGAAAATGCGCTGGCGTGTGCGCGACCCAGAAAAATTTCCCGCCTGGCTTAGCATGATCGCCCGCCACCGCGCGCACGACGTTTTTCGTAAGCGGTGCCCCCTGGCACTTACTCACGAAACAATCGAAACAAGCAAAGGCGATACACCCGATACCATCGCGATGGATCAGCAATTACACTCGGCACTTGCCACGCTACCGGAGCTACATCGCGCCGCGCTCACCCTGCGTTATTTCGAAGAAATGGATTACCGGACGATCGAAAACACGCTCGGCCTCACGAACGGCGCCCTGCGCGGAATTCTCGGCCGCGCCCTGGCTTCACTGCGCAAACAACTCCGCCCGGCTCTCGCTTCAACGGATTGAATCTATGGCAACCGTTCACGACGAAATCGACAATTGGCTCGCAGCTGACCTTTACTGCGAACTCTCCGCTGAAGAACAGCACCAGTTACATACTCATCTTGTCGATTGCGCGGCGTGCCGAAGAACTCATCAGGAAACCAAAACAATGAACAAAATTGTAGAAGAAACACTCGTTCAGCAGAAACCAGATCCGAACTTCGAACAACGAATGCTGACCGGTTTTCGTAACAGGGTCCCCGAAAAAACGGGATTTTTAAAAGCGCTAAGCGATCTGGTGCACACGCGCCCTGCGCAAGTCGCCGCAGTTGCGGCGGTGTTGCTTGGCCTTGTGCAACTTGGCCGGATGATAACCCGGGAAAGTACAACAATGCCGCTCGCGCGTGCCAACTACGCGAACGAGCGGTTGTCCGAACAACCTTCACAGGTCGCCGGTGGATTAGAGCCCGCTCGTGCTGGCGCTTTGGATAAATCGGACGCCCTTGCCGCTGGAAAGCCAAAAAAACTGGCACTCGCCCCGCCGCCCCCGGTCTCTGAAACCAGATCAACAGTCGAGCGGGACTTCAAAGCCGATCAATCAACAGCTGCACCGGCCACAGCAGCGCAGGGAGAAGCCAGTGAGGTACACGCAATGGCGGCCCCAGAAAATGCTGCCATTGGGGAGCAGACATCAAGTCCAGTTGAGTCGCCCGTTCCTGCACTCGCCAATCGCAAACTGATTCGCAACGCTACCGTCGAACTTGAGATCGTCAGCTTTGATGATGCGGTGCAAAAGATCACCACACTCGCAAACGAAGAGCGCGGCTATGTGGCCACCACGAGTTCGCAGAAACAGGCAAATGGCAAGCTGCGCGGCGAGGTCATCGTCAAAGTGGTGCCAGAAAATCTGGACCGTTTTCTGCAAAAGATTCGCGGGCTCGGAGAGTTAAAGAATCAGACGCTGGGAACGGAAGACGTCACGAAAGCATATTTCGATACGGACGCGCGACTGAAGAATGCGCGAGTGATGGAACAGCGGCTGATCGAAATGCTGAAAACGAAAACCGGCAAAGTTTCAGATTTGCTTCAGGTCGAAAAGGAACTGGGGCGCGTGCGCGAAGAGATCGAGAAGATGCAGGGCGAACTGAAGTATTGGGATTCGCAGGTGCAATTCGCCACGGTGACGATCTCGCTGGCGGAAAAGGACATGGAAGAGCCGGCGGCCTTCCTGATTAAAGAGCGCTCGCAGCTCGCGCTTTATGCGCCAGATGTTGAAAAGATTTACAACGACATCAAAGCGCTGGCGTCACAAAAAGTGCAGATCACAAACGCGCAGCTCAATCGCGACTATTCCGGACGAATCTCCGCGACAGTGAGCATGTTAATCGCACCGGAAGAAAGCGACGCTGTGATTACGCGCGTTAAGTCTTTTGGGCGCGTTGAAAATTTTCAAACCCAAACGGAACGCATCGCTCAGGGTGGCAGCGGTATGTCGGAAAACGCAAAAACCAAGCGTGACAAGGTAGAGCTGAACATCACGATCTCCCGCGAGGAACAGGAACAGGCGTTTCAGCAAACGAGCTTGCGGATTCGCACCTCGTCAGTGGATGACAAGGCAAAGGACCTTCGAACCGTCGCGGAAAAACAAGGCGGACGCGTCCGCAGCTCTACCTTTAGTCGCGATCCCGACGGACGCGAACTGGCAAATGTTTCATTGCGGGTGCCGATGAAAAATTACCTGGCACTGATGCAATCGCTCGACTCGTTAGGCAAAGTTGAGAACGTGACTGTGCAACGAGAAGACCGCACAGGCACGCAAATTGATGAGGCCAACGCGCCGGCCGACGTCTCGATTCAGGTTTACAGCCACGGCAACATTGTCTCTCACCAGAGTGGCCCGCTCGCCACGCTGCGGCGCACCCTGGCGCAAAGCGCCGGTGCAATCATGTGGAGTATCCGCATGATTGCGGTCGCGATTGCCTTTCTCGCGCCATGGGTGGTTGCGATCGTCGTGATCGTCTGGATTGCGAAACGCTTGAGGCGCACGCGCCGGTGATAGGTGAAACGCGTTGTTCTCAACACGTTAGCTAAGCGGCTTCACCGCCTGACTTTCGCGGTTTCGGCGATTTGTTTGCCATCGTCTGCGGAGAAGCCGATCCGCCTCAGCGTGTAATCGCACCGAATCATTCTTGCCGGTGCCGCAAACGAGTCATAATTTATGTTCACTCCAACAAGGAGGCCCCGAAATGAATTCTAAAAGTGGTATTAGCTATGACAACGCGGCCGTCGCCAGTTGCCCCAAACACTTACTCCAATTCGCAGTCGATCAACGCTACGATGATTACACATCTGTCGATCACGCAGTCTGGCGATTTATCATGCGTCAGAACATTTTTTTCCTGAAAGAGTACGCGCACAAAGTTTATTTCCAGGGACTTCTCAATACTGGCATCTCTTTTGAGCGGATCCCGCGCATTCAGGAAATGAACGACATTCTGGCGAAGATTGGCTGGGGCGCGGTTGCTGTGGACGGATTCATTCCGCCGGCGGCGTTCATGGAATTTCAGGCTTACAAGGTGCTGGTCATCGCGTGCGACATGCGCCAAATCCATCACATCGAATACACGCCGGCGCCGGACATAGTGCACGAGGCCGCCGGGCACGCGCCGATTATTGTTGATTGCGAATACTCGGAATATCTGCAGCGGTTTGGAGAAGTCGGCGCGAAAGCGATGTCGTCGAAAAAAGATTTCGAGCTGTATCAGGCAATTCGGCACTTATCGATTTTGAAGGAGCGACCGAACGCCGACGCAAAAGAGGTCGATGAGGCAACCAAACTGGTTGAACATCGACAGAAAACGTTGGGCGATCCTTCTGAAATGGCACTTCTGTCGCGCCTGCATTGGTGGACCGTTGAGTACGGACTCATTGGCACACTTGAAAATCCGAAAATTTACGGCGCCGGTCTGCTTTCATCGATCGGCGAATCGGTGTCGTGCCTTGAGCCTGAGGTCAAAAAGATCCCCTACTCCATCGATGCACAGACTTGCGCGTTCGATATCACCACAAAACAGCCGCAACTTTTTGTGTGCACCGATTTTCAGCATCTGAGACGTGTGCTAGAAGAATTTGCGAGCACGATGGCGTTTAAAGTTGGAGGACTGGAGGGCATCAATAAAGCAATCGAATGCCAGAACGTCGCCACCTGCGAGTATTCGTCCGGGCTTCAAGTGAGCGGAATTTTCACCGAGGTCGTAACGGACGAAAACAATTCGCCGATTTACCTTCGCACGACCGGCAAATCTGCGTTGGCGTTCCGCGACAAGGAACTGGAAGGCCACGGCGTTGATTATCACAAGGATGGATTCGGTTCGCCCGTCGGGAAATGGAAGCATACGTCAGCGTCGCCAGAGTTGCTCACTAACGACCAGTTGCATGCACTCGGAATCGTCGAAGGACGTAAGGCGAAAATTGAGTTTGTTAGCGGGGTCACGGTGTCAGGGAAAGTCGAAAACATTTTGCGTCGCGACGGAAAATTACTGCTGATCACGTTTTCAAGCTGCACAGCCAAATACGGCGATCGTGTTTTGTTCAACCTCGATTGGGGTATGTACGACATGGCTGTCGGTGGGCGAATTAGCTCCGTGTTTAATGGAGCCGCGGACAAGGACGCATACAATCAAGTGGCGCTCGTTCCTAAGGAGCGAACAATCAAAGTCCCATCCGACGCAAAACGAAAGCGCCTTGAAAACCTCTACGCGCAGGTGCGAAAAATTCGCGAGAGCCAGACCGGCTACGAACGGCTCGGCGAGATTTGGGAAACACAACAGGCCGAGCATCCCGAAGACTGGCTGTTGTCGATGGAAATTTTCGAGATCCTCGATTCGATCGATCAACAACGAGAGCTGAGAAGAAAAATCGAAAAATTCCTGAACGAGAAAAAAGCGAAAACGAAAGACCTCTCGACCCTGATCAGCTGGGGATTCCGTCTAGTCGATTATCACAAGAAACCGGAATACCAGGCAACGTTGCAAGCCTCGCCGAAGTAAACTGGCGCAAAATTCCCGTTCGACCCTCACCTCAATCCTCCTCCTGGCCAGGGAGAGGCGGACGCGAAGCGCCGGTGAGGGTTGGTTCCGAACTCAAGATGTCATTCCGAGCGAAGTCGAGGAATCTCTAATTGTTGCTTGTGCGTCTGAAGAATCCAGAGATCTCTCGACTGCGCTCGAGATGACAAACGTATCAAAACGCTTCGTCCTTGAAGTGCCTTTGGCCTTTTTGCGCCTTTGCGTATTCGTCCTTGCTTAAAATATTTTCATCAAGCTGCATGTCGGTGCGCAGAAAGTTTTGGAACCACGTTTCTATGCGTTGTTGATCTTTGAGCACTTCCTCGGTGATGTAATTAGCGTCGATGTTGATGCAAATCGCGCCGACGATTCCGAATTCCTTTCGCTTTATTGGGATGGTGGTGCACTTAAATTTTCGCGCGCCAATGTTCAACTCGTAGTTCAGTTTGTCTTCGTTCAGGAGCTGGCGGCGTTTCAGATCAATCAGCAGATTTGTTGTGCCGTCGCGTAAATGCCGGCCGGTCACGTTGTTTTCGAGTGTAATCAGCGAATGCGCAGGATCAGCGAGATTGTGAAGCAGGATCTCAATTCCAGTATTTGGAAATGATTTGCCGATCAGGCGCACAATCCGCTCGTAATTCTCCAGGAACTCGTGCGTGTCGTCGGTGACCTTTTTGCCGTCGTATTTCTCGAAGAGCTGCGCGTAGACCTTCTGCTCTGCAGGTTCGAGCTGCGTGCGGACGTTGTTTTGCTCACCGATAAAGATGAGTTGCCGCGCGGCAGTATGATCTTCGTTTTTGAGGAAATAATGCATTCCCAGCCGAAAATCTTTCAAGCTAAACTCCCCAAAATTCTCTCGAGTAACAACAAAAGGATAGAAGTCGTACTCTTCGAGATTTCGCCCAAACTTGCGTCGCCGTTCTTTGTATTTGCCCCACAGGAAGCCGAGTCCCAGAAAGAGCAACGATACAATGATCGACGCAACGACGTTGATCGTGAGCTCACTTTGCAAAGCGTTGATCATATTGCGAACATCTTGTTTATCACTGTAGGCATCGGCCTAAGGCCGATCTCTTGTCCGTGTTCCTCGGAAACGGCTCACAGAGCCGTGGCTACAGACTATCCTGCCCCCAAGTTGCACTATCATCACAGATTTCCAACCAGACTCGAGAGCGTGATGTTTTCGACCAGCGTATCAGTCGGCCGCGTTAGAGCGAAAGCCACAGCGTCAGCCACCTGTGCCGCGCTCATCATCCGGTCGCGTGGCCATTTGCCCTCGAGTTGGCTCCAAATGTCGGTGTCGGTTGCGGCGGGATAAACATTGATCACGCGCACTTTGTGGTCTCGCAATTCTTCGCGCGCGCAGCGCGAGAAGCCTTCGAGTGCAAACTTACTCATACAGTAGGCGCTCCAGTTTGGGAACGCAGTCTTCGCGGCGACGGAAAGAATGTTGACGATACTCGAACCCGGTGGCATTCGAGGTGCAAAGCGCTGCGTTAACAGGAACGGCGAGGTAACATTCACAGCGATAGTTTGCTCCCATTCGATCGACGTGATCTCGGTGAATGGCTTCACTATCGCAATGCCTGCGTTGTTAACGAGTAATTCGATTGGCTCCCGGCCGACTTCGGCGATGAGATCGGAAACGCCACGCGCCGTCGCAAGATCGTGAATCAGCAGCGTCACCTTCGTACATTGCGGCTCGACTGCTTTGCGCGTCTGTGTCAGCGCCACTGTATCGCGTCCGTGCAGAAGCAGCTCCACATCTTTGGCCGCAAGCTTTTCTGCAATTGCCCGGCCGATCCCGCGGCTCGCACCTGTGATGAGATATCGTTTCATGTGTGCATACTGTAGCGGCGGTCTACGACCGCCGACCACTTGGATTTCGGCGCTCACAGAGCGCCGCTACAGTTACGTTCGGCGCAACGTAAACCGATTGTTACTCGTTTCCCACAGGCGCAGTCGCACCAGTTGTTGATTCACACGATTATCGATTTTTGGCCAAAGCGCGCGCACTATGTTTTCGCCTGTCG
This sequence comes from Candidatus Udaeobacter sp., assembly GCA_035315785.1. GTDB lineage: Bacteria > Verrucomicrobiota > Verrucomicrobiia > Chthoniobacterales > UBA10450 > Udaeobacter. The sequence goes on from DATFXP010000143.1 coordinate 8,952, forward strand.
AAGGCGCGCTACGAAAATCCTCCGTTTCCAAGTCCAGATGGCAATCCCGCCAGGTTTTCAGTGATTCATGAACCGCGTCGTTCAGCGCAACGAAATCGTAAAGCGTTCCGCTGCGCTCGTCGTATTCGCCTCCGATCGTTGTCTCCGTCAGGTAGCCATGGCCGTGACCGGACGGGTTGTTGCACTTACCGTAAAGCCTCATGTTCTCGGCATCAGAAAGCGTCGCCGTATGCAATCGATGTGCTGCGTAAAACGGTACCTGTAACCCTAAAAAAATTGTGTTGGCTTTCCATGCTTCAGCAAAGAAATCGGTCCGCTCGCGCAAACGAACCCGATCCAATGGCATCATCGACTCGACGCGTTCGTAGATGTACTCGGCGAGACTCTCAGTGGTCATCGGACGTTCTTTTAGACCGACTACTTCGTTAAGGTATTGATGATCGAGTTCCGTGCGTAATGCGCGGACACAGGTATCGATTTCATCGTAGCGGACCAAAGGCCGTTTAGGATCGAGTTGTTCCACTCGAAACGTGAGCCGGCAACGATAATTGTGTCCGTGGGCTGCAGTAGCCGGCCCAAACAGCCTGACGTTTTCCTCCGGGCTTAGATGTGGCGACATCGTTTTGCGCGCCGCAGAGAATTCGAACCAGTAATTCGCTTCGCAGGCGCCACTGAAATAGTACGTTGCACTCCGCTCGAGTGACTCGCTCAAGTGACAAACACAAAGTCTTGCTCCCACATCCGAAAACAGCGGCGCGACGTCACGATAAAGCTGATGGGCAACGTGCTCTGCAGTCGGAGGAACCTCGCGAAACGACGGATTGTCCTGGTTTAAAAACTTGTGGTCGAAACCATCGCGGAGAACTTTCCCGGCACGCTCTTTAATTTCGCTAATGTTGATCAGCATCCCCGTTGCTGGATCGACCGGACCAGTGAAGACGAAGTAGGCAATGTAGTTGCGGCCGCTGCCGTATCGCGCATTTGTTTCCGGTCCAAACGCTGTCGCGTTCTCCTTGCCAGTCCAACCGGCGACGTTCAAGCGTCGCGACGCGGAAAATTCCAGGCGTTTACTGACCGTTAGGAGCATGAGGTTACTCCGCCTAGCCCGATGGAGGTTGCAAGAGACAGCGCTGATTGAGGGAATTAGTCAAACATTCTTTTGACTTTCTCTTACCGTCCATGATCTTTGGTTTAATGAAACATATAGGCTGGCGCGAGCGGTTGTTCAAAAGCACCCGGGGCAAAATTCTCGATCTTCTGCGCGCACGAGAATGCACTGTGAACGAGCTCGCAGACGAATTGCGCCTGACTGATAATGCCGTGCGAGCGCACCTTGCTAGCTTGGAGCGTGACAGACTCGTCGTGCAATCAGGCATGAAGCCCGGCATCCGCAAACCGCACACCACGTATGCCCTTGGTCCGGAAGCCGAACACCTTTTTCCGAAGGCATATGGACGATTGGTCTCTCTTTTGATGTCGATATTCTCCCGCCAGGTTAAGCCGCAAAATTTGCGGGCCGGAATGCGGGCCGCCGGGCGAAAAGTGGCTTGGGAACATTTGGGCAGCTTGAAAGGTAAAAGTCGCGAACAACGAATTGATGCGGCACTCGGCGTTCTCAAGGAGCTGGGCGGTGCGGCAACTTTTCGCGAAGAAGATGGAAAACATTTTATCTACGGCAATGGCTGTCCAATTGCTGCCGCCACTGCGAATCATCCCGAAGCGTGTCTGTTGGCAGAATCGTTGCTCACTGAGATCATTGGCTCGCCGGTAAAGGAACATTGTATTCGGGGAGCAGTACCTTCCTGCCGGTTCGAGATAAAATAGAACTCACGTCAGGTTCAGTTTTTCACTAAGGACAAAAATTCGGTTCGACTGGCGAGGTCCTCTTTAAATGCACCGACCAGGCAACTGGTGATCGTTCTCCCGCTCTGCTTGCGCACGCCACGACAGGACATGCACTGATGGCTGGCTTCCATCATGACAGCCACGCCCTTTGGCTTGAGTACACGTTGCAATTCGCTGGCAATCTGCTGGGTCAGTCGTTCCTGTACCTGAAGCCTGCGAGCGAAGACATCGACTAACCGCGCCAATTTCGATAAGCCCACAATCTTGTCCTCCGGGATGTAGGCGATATGCGCATTGCCGCAAAAAGGCAGCATGTGATGCTCGCAGGTAGAGTAGAACTCGACGTCCCGAAGAAGCACGATTTCATCGTACTCTTCCGCATGAAATTGAGTGACGAGGACATCTTCGGCGCGTTGCTGATACCCGCTAAAGAGTTCGTTCCATGAGCGAACGATTCTGGCTGGAGTTTCTTTCAATCCTTCGCGATCGGGGTCTTCGCCGATTCGACGCAAAAGCTCGCGGATCAACTGCGCGGAATTGACATGGTCCAGTGGCCGCGCTCCACAACCGTTCCGGGAAATCTTGGTTGGATATTCAGAAATTTGGGCCGCTGGATTCCACCCATCTTCGGCAACGGCATCGTCGAGGACGGGACAGATATCGATAGTACTCTTCATACCGCACAAGGAAAAGCAGCCGGTTTAAATAGTCAAATAAGTTATTGACTTATTATTACAGCAATAACAAATTGCCCGCTATGAACATGACTACTGAGCACTTACACGGTGCGGCCGACACGGCCGCAGGTAACCTTGAGCATTCGCCGGCGCGTCAAGCATTCCGGATTCTTCAATTCGGATTCACCGTAGCCCCTATTCTCGCGGGTTTGGATAAGTTCTTCCATCTGTTGGTTAACTGGGACAAATATCTTCCTGGAGCTGTAGCGAGCATTTCGCCCATACCGGCGCATACGCTCATGCTGATTGTGGGCACGATCGAGATTGTGGCCGGAATTGGGGTCGCGCTTAAGCCGCGAATCTTCGCCTACATCGTCGCAGCGTGGCTCGCGATCATCATAATTAACCTGTTATTGATTCCCGGTTATTTCGACGTCGCTCTGCGCGACTTGGGGCTATTGCTCGCCGCACTTGCACTGGCGAAGTTAAGTGAGCAGTTCGCTAGCAGGTAGGCCACTGTTTGCCCGAAACGAAATGTAAGCCAATACCGCGTCCGACTGGTAGCCGTTTGCTGGAGCGAACGACCTGCGATCACTCCTGCAGCAGCGACAGAAATTCGGAACGGGTTCGGGCGTCCTCTTTAAACACACCGAGCAGGCAGGACGTTTTCATCACAGAGTTTTGTTTCTCAACGCCGCGCATCATCATGCAAAGATGTTTTGCTTCCACCACGACCGCGACTCCAGACGGTTCCAAGCACCGCATCAATGACTCGGCGATTTGGGTAGTGAGGTTTTCCTGGATCTGAAGACGCCGTGCAAAGACATCAACAATGCGCGCGACCTTTGAGAGACCGATCACTTTTCCACTCGGAATGTAAGCCACGTGCGCCCGACCGATGAAAGGAAGCAGATGATGCTCGCATAGCGAATAGAGCTCGATGTCCTTGACCAGGATGATCTCGCTGGCAGTGGATGCGAAGACTGCGCTATTAATGATTTCCTCCAGATCCTGCCGATAACCCTGGGTCAAGAATTCCAAAGCAAGGGCGGCACGATCCGGCGTGCGTCTCAGGCCTTCGCGATCAAGATCTTCGCCGAGCGCATCCAGTAGTTCGCGATACGCGTTGGCGATGCGATCGAGATTTTTTTTGTCCAAACCAGTCCTGTTGCGCGAAAGTCGCTCTTCGAAATCAACATCGGAATTGCGGCGTTGAATCATCGGTAGCGTCTCAAGTTAGCTTCGTAAAGCAGGCTCAGATTAATCCAGCCAGCTCTGCGGATACTTCGCGTCGTCGAGCGCAACCGCTTGCTCGGTGAGCTCGAGTGTATGTTGTGTGTCGAACATCACCGCCAGCTCTTCCGTTCGGGTAGCGTTCTTGCTCGCCACGATCGTACCGGGGTGCGGTCCATGCGGAATCCCGCGCGGATGCAACGTAATCGAAGCTGGTTCAATCCCGCGACGCGACCCGAAATTGCCGCGCACATAAAACAAAACTTCGTCTGCCTCAACATTATCGTGCACCCACGGGATTCTGACAGCCTCTGGATGCGTATCGAGCATTCGTGGCGCAAATGTGCAGACGACGTAACCGCGAATTTCGAACGTCTGATGGATTGGCGGCGGTTGGTGGACCGTGCCGGTAATCGGCTCGAAGTCCTGCGCATTAAATGTGAACGGATAAACGTAGCCATCCCAGCCAACGACATCGAATGGATGATGCGCCATCGTCACCTGAGTCAATCGCGGGCCGTCCTTCACTAAAATTTCGGTATCTTGATCTTTGTCAATCGTCAGCGGTTCGATTGGGCCATGAAGATCGCGTTCGGAGTATGGCGAACCCATTTTGACCTGACCCTCTTTGTTCAGATAACGCTGCGGAATTCGGACCGGACCAACGGATTCGAGAATCAGGTAATCTTCTTCCTCCACTTTGTCTGGAACGAGCCGGTACGTGATGCCGCGCGGAATCACAATATAATCTTCAGCGCGATATCGCTGTTTACCGAAAACGGATTCGAGCGTGCCGCCACCTTTGAATACAAAGATGATCTCGTCCGCGCCGCCGTTGCGATAATATTGAAATTTGTCGTAAGCCTTTTCGGGGCGCGAACGATACGCGACGACGTCTTGATTAAACAAGATCGGAACGCGGCCGGTATAAAGATCTCCTCTGCGTGGAATGTTGGCCGTTTTCAAATGATGATGCCGAAGCGGACTCTCAGTCGCTTTCTTTAGCTCCTCGCATTTCAGAAGCTTTACGTTACGAACCCGAGTTGGCGGCCGCAGGTGGTACATGATTGAAAACGCTTCATTGAACCCTTCCGTCGTAACTACGTGCTCGTAGTAGATGCCCTCGTTTTTGTAACCAGGTCCCGCGCCGTTGCGGTGGAACCAGATGTGGTGCTTCCGCGGTATCTCGCCAACTTTTTGGTAATACGGCATTGTCGATTCTCCTCTATTTTACAAATTCCCTCTGGCAGCCTGTTCGCGTTCGATTGCTTCGAATAATGCTTTAAAATTGCCTTTGCCAAAGCTCTTCGCGCCCTTGCGTTGAATAATTTCGAAGAACAGCGTCGGGCGATCTTCCACTGGCTTGGAGAAAATCTGAAGCAGATAACCTTCGTCATCGCGATCGACCAGTATGCCTGACTCCTTCAACGCATCTAGTTCCTCGTCGATGTGTCCCACTCGATCAAGGAGCGTGTCGTAGTACGTCGAAGGTACTTTCAGGAACTCAAGCCCGCGCTCTTGCAACACGCTCACAGTTTCAATGATGTTATTCGTCGCCATCGCAATGTGCTGCACGCCTTCGCCGTCGTAAAAATCAAGGTATTCTTCGACCTGTGATTTCTTTTTGCCTTCAGCGGGCTCGTTGATCGGAAATTTCACGAATCCGTTTCCGTTACTCATCACCTTGCTCATCAACGCGGAGTATTCGGTGGAAATATCTTTATCGTCGAAAGTAAGAATGTTGCGGAAGCCCATCACTTCCTCGTAAAACTTCACCCACGGGTTCATCTGGTTCCATCCGACGTTGCCAACGCAATGATCCACGTATTGCAATCCAGTTTCCGGTTCGCGGAACACCGGCTCCCATTTCACAAATGTCGGCATGAAAGGTCCGGTGTAATCGTCGCGTTCGACAAACACATGGACGACTTCGCCATAGGTATGGATTCCGCTCAGAACGACTTTGCCATGTTTGTCCTCTAACGTTTTCGGTTCCATGTGACTCTTGGCGCCACGCTTCGTGGTCTCCTTCCAGGCAGAGGTCGCATCCTTCACCTTCAACGCAATCGCTTTCACGCCATCACCATGCTTAAGAATGTGGTCGGAAATTGTATGTTTCGCGCGAAGCGGTGTGGTTAAGACAAACGTAATCTTATTCTGCCGAACCACGTAGCTGGCGCGCTCTCGGACGCCGGTTTCCGGTCCGCTGTAGGCCACCGGCTGAAAACCGAGTGCGCTTTGATAAAAATGAGCCGCCTGCTTGGCGTTACCGACGTAAAACTCGATGTGATCTGTCCCTTCAAGCGGCAAAAAATCTTCCTGTACCGCCCGAGTCTTTTTGGTTTTGGGAACAACAATTGTCGTTGGCATATTGACCTCCTAATACTCCAGCGCCGCGCGCACCTCTAAATATAAGAGGGACAGTGACGCGTCGCAAGATTGTCACGTAGTAAGATCGTTTGGCGGAGGCCTGGCGAAAATTGCTGCAGAGTGCGGATCCCTGGAGAAGCTTCTGCGCGTCGAGACCGAAACGCCGCTTCTTCAACTCATCGAAGATGCCAATCCCTGTCAGGAGAGTGGCGAACCCGCATGCCTCATCGAAGCCAACTGCGGTGCGCGAAACTGACGCTGGGAAAGAGGCAGCGCCACTACAATCGCAGCGGTAAGTGAATCGTCGCAATCATGCAGCGCGCGCTTCCACCGTCAAGTTCAATGGTAGGAAGTTCAAGCGGCACGAGTCGCGCGTAGCGGCTCAATCTTTGGCGTTGGTCCTCGGTCAGTGCGCGATCGGCGCGACTGGAAAGCACCAGCAGTTTCTGTCCGTTCTTGTTGTGTAGTTCAATGGCGTTGCCGGCGAAATTCGCGATCTGCTCTGCTGATAACTGAACGATCTCTTTGTCGGTGTTCTCCAGGCGCACCCGCACCTCGTGTCGCTCGGCTTTGTTCGGAATCATCTCTAGGCCAACCATCGCGAAAGCCGTACCGATGCACATCATCACGTTCGTGTGATAGATCGGCTGGCCATTGGAGTCGATGCTCGTGAAGGTGACCGGCTCGTAGCTGAAATCATCGGCAAAGCGTTGGACCACCTTTGGATTGGAGCGATTTGAAAGCGAGACGTACGCAATCTTGTTCGGGTGATCGAACACAAGACTGCCCGTGCCTTCGAGACAGCAACCTTCATCCTCGAACGCCGAGTAATCGATCACCTTAGTGACGCGATAGTGCTTACCTAATCCCTCGACGATATCCTGCCGACGCTCCCGTCGCCGCAAGGCTGAATACATCGGGAAAAGCGCAATCCGCCCATCATGATGCGTCGAGATCCAGTTGTTAGGGAAAACTGCGTCTGGTTTTTCCGGCTCAGCTGTGTCTTCGAAGACGTGCACGTTTACTCCGGCGTCCCGCAGCGTCTGCACGGCAACATCGAATTCTTTTCTCGCCATGAGCGTCAACGCTTCTGAATCGCGATCGGCACTGCGTTGGAACGCGTTGTCTGCCGCGGTTTCCGGGTTGGGATAAAACCGGCTGGGGCGAATCATCAGCACCGAGTTGGTGCTTTGCGCGTCCGCAGTAGTTTGCGTCATTGCAGAGGTGCCCCGCTGTGTTCCTGCGGGATTATGAGGTTCATCGCAATAAGTCCACAAAAGACCCGAAGGGACTCGAGTAAGGGTTGAAGCTGATTTTCGTTGTGCCCGTTGTGACCTTGGTGTGAGGCAATCTAATCACCGAAAGAAATGTCAACATCGCGCGCGGTTTGTACCAACTCCCCGTTAGGCGGAACAAGCTTCAGGCGGTTGACTGCTTCGGCGATCGGCACGTGACGCACCTGATAATTTTGGTAACTCACCATTGACCCGAAATGCCCCTCGTTCGCTAACTGGACGGCTTTAACTCCGAAACGTGTCGCAAGAATTCGGTCTAAGGTCGTCGGCGCGCCGCCGCGCTGAAGATGGCCGAGCACGCAAGAACGCGTTTCTTTACCAGTGCGTATTACGATTTCGCGCGCGACGATTTCGCCAATACCGCCCAGCCGAAACTCCCCACCTTCCACATCGCGTTTCACTTGTTCGCCGTGTTGCGGTCGCGCGCCTTCCGCAGCGACAACCACGGTTCCAAGGTGACCGGCCGCTTCGCGCGAATTTATCACGCTCGCGATCTTTTCGTTATCGAACGGGATTTCGGGAATCAAAATGATATCGGCGCCACCGGCGATGCCGCCTTGCAATGCAATCCAGCCCGCGTGGCGCCCCATTACTTCGACGACGATGACACGCCGATGGCTGGTCGCCGTAGTGTGCAGCCGATCCAATGCGTCCACTACTACGTTAACGGCAGAATCGAAACCGAAAGTGGTTGCCGTCGCTTCAAGATCGTTGTCGATCGTCTTCGGGACGCCGATGCAGTTGATGCCGGCCTCCTGCAACTGCTGCGCAGTCACAAGCGAGCCGTCTCCGCCAATAACGATCAACGCTCGCACGCCCAGGTCCTCCAAGATTTTTTTTGCGTCTGCAATGATCTTTGCTGGAACGATTGTCCGAGCGCCCGCGCCGACTTTTGCGACGAAATGTCCGCGATTGGTTGTCCCGAGGATCGTCCCTCCAAGCGCCATGATTCCGTTCACAGCCTGCCGATCGAGAATGATGTGATCCCCAGGCGGTAGCAGCCCTTCAAATCCGTTCCGAAAGCCAACCACCTCCCAGCCGAGCTTGTCCGACGCGAGCACCACGGCGCGCAAAACCGCGTTAAGCCCCGGACAATCCCCACCGCTGGTTAGAACACCAATGCGCGGTTTCATTTCGCTGAAGCGAAATTACAGGATTTTTTTTGGATCAGCCATTCGCCCCGCAGCAGCCCATTGATCGTACAACTGCCAGCCGCGTTGCATTAGAGCTGCACCTTCTCCGAACCGGTTAGTGCTGCCAAGGAGCACAACCATCAGGTGGCGCGGATAAACCGTTTCCATCTGGCCGTTACGAACAACTTCCGATTCACGATTTGCATACAAAATCAAACAGTCGCCAGCCCGCGATGATCGGCCTGTTTTCACTCCGTCGATACCATTCTTTCCGAGGAGCTCGTTCGTATTGCGAAGCACGTAATTCATCTGATGACCCTGGCGATTGAATGAAATCTGGCGTTCCCTTTGCGATACATAAAAGCGGAAGCTCGGCTTGTTCATCGCGTATCGTGTGAGACGGGCCATGTCTTCCGCCGTGGAATACGGCAGCGGCTTCACTTTCCAATCGATGCCGTGCGGATTTACAAAACGCGTGCGTTCCATCTTTAACTGTTTGGCCAGCGCGTTCATCTGGGCGACGAACAAGTCGGTCGGTGTCAATCTCGCACCTGCCTCAACTGCTCCCAATCGCGAACCGACGTGATAGGCCAAGGTGGCAGCGGCGATATTGTCAGATTGCACAAGCGCGGCATAAAGAAGATCGCGCATCGAGACGTTGTCACCCGGTTGAAAGCCGATGTTGTTTTCGGTGGTCCCTTGGAATGCCTCCGGCGGAATGGCCACCGCTGCATTGAGATCTCCGCCTTTCTTCTCTGACCAGTCTAGCACCACGCACGCCGTAGCAATTTTTGTGAGGCTACCGACCTGCAGCTTGTCCCTTGATTTTTGTTCCTCCAAAATATAGCCGGTTTGCGCGTCGGCAATGAGGTATGCCTGCGCGGCTACGGCCGAACGCACAACAGACCCGCTCGCGAGAAATGTCAGCAAAACGATCAGAAATCGAGGTAGTGAGTGCATAAGATCCCAGGAACGGCAGCACCTTAATCGCCGCATTCCGATACGCAAACGCTCACCACGCGTTGAAAAGAACTCTTTTGCGCCCAAAATGATGGAGTCGGCCCGCCCCCGGGCCGCATCACCCAACTGCCCGAGAGCGGGGCCGGCTCCATTGCGACGTCGTTTTGATAATGGGTTCAAGTTTCGCAGAGAGGTGGCTCGGCTTCTCCGAAGACGATGACAAACAAATCGCCGAAGCCACAAGAATTTGGCGGCAAAAGCCGCTTTTCTCTGCAAACCCGTTGAGGACTACACATTCCACCTTCATTGAGTCTTCTGCGGTGTGCGAGCGCGGCTAATAAGCAAGCGCATTAGAAAATAAATAAATATTGCTGAAGGGACAGCCAGGAAGAGCGAACCGATAAAAGCAGGCCAGAAGGTGGGCCAAATAACACGTGAAAATACATGCCAGTGCACGTAATCGTGCAGTCGAAACTGGCGAAAGTGTACCCGCTGCCCCACGGGCCGATTCAGTATCCAGCAACCGAACTGATATTCGGCAACGTAGATTGCCGGCATCGCCCAGATCACCACGTCATGCAGCGTGACCGCAATCGCGGCTGCGACCTTGTTGCAACGACAAATCCACGCGACACCAATCGAGAGTAGTGTCTTTAGTGGATACAGCGGCGTGAAACCGAAGAAAACCCCGATAGCCGAACCAAGAGCGATCGAGTGCGGTGTGTCAGCGATCGCCATCAACGTCATGTGATGCGCGACCAACCAACCCTTCATTCGCGCTAGTGGTTTTGGTAATCGCGATTCGTAACTCGGCTCGCTCCGTTGTTGTCGCTGCTCCACGCCTCGAACATAAACCAAAACAAATTTCATTCTGCAACTACGCCGCACATGATTTCGAATAAATCGGCCGGTTGCCTTCCGCTTGCCGCATGCAACGTCCGCAGCTACAACCAAAACGGTTATGCCTCGAAGTGATGCGCAGTACTGCTACGCGATTCGCGGAGGCAAAGAAGGCAAGAAACGTCTGGATGTGCTCGCTCGCGTATTGCTGCCGACCACGGCGCCTTTACTCGATCGTGCGGGTCTGATCAGAGGGATGAAATGCCTCGACGTCGGTTGTGGCGGCGGCCATGTGGCGATGTTGATCGCCGGCATCGTCGGCCCTGAAGGACGCGTTGTTGGTACGGACACGGACGCGGTGATTCTGGCCTTGGCAAGAGAAGAGACCGAAGCGGCGAAGGTCACGAATGTCGAATTTCAACAACTGGATGCTTGTGCGTGCTCGTGGCACAAGGAGTTCGATGTGGCTTACGCCCGTTTTTTGCTCTCGCACTTAAACGAGCCCGAGAACTGTGTCGCAGCCATGGTGGAGGCGTGTGCGCCGGGAGGAACTATCATCATCGAGGACACTGACTTTGCGGGAAGCTTTTCCTATCCAATTTGTGCGGCCTATGAACGATACAAGAAGCTGTATCAAGAGCTGGTACAGCGGAGGGGTGGCGATGCAAACATAGGACCAAAACTGCCCGCCATGTTGGGCCGGGCCGGTGTCCAGGAAGTCGAGCTTAACGTGGTCCAACCCGCTCACATTCATGG
>DATFXP010000144.1:0-4156 GCA_035315785.1 Candidatus Udaeobacter sp.
GCGAAGATCAGCGCCATCGCCGCCGCGAGACACACGATTGTTAGCTTCAGCGACGTAAAGATGTCGATGATTTTGTGCAGCATGTTTTCTAAAATCGAACGGATTCGATGAATTTCACGAAATTCGGTTTCTCTTTCTCAACAGCCGCGGTCGGTCCTGTTGCTTTGAAGAACCAGACGCGACCGTCACGTCGCGTCCACGCCGCAATGGTGCGCGTTTTGTCACTAGCAATGTCGGTGGTGGAAAACGTCATAACTCCAGTTTTCAAAGGAGCGATTTGAGAGGTCACGGCGTTTGCATCCACGGGCGCTAGACCCATTTGTCCGCGCCACCGGTTGACGTTGTCAGCATCGCTTCCTCCATCGCCCGGAAACGTCACAACGGAGATGTCGATCTTACCGCCTTCATCTGCCGGAGCGCTGAAACTGGCGTATCGCATCGAAGACGGCGGAACTTCCGCCCACCCAGCGGGCGCCGTCCATTTGATCGCGGGGGCGCTATTCGTCTGCGGCGGCGCCGCTGCCATTTGCGCCGATCCGGTTTGAGTCTGCGCATCGCAAACTGCTGCAACCCATTTTAAGAATTCGCTCTTTTGCGCCTCAGCCAGATCCGCGTTGCCGCGCATTTTGAAAAAGAGTGTCGCGTCAGAAGTGGTTATCATCGCGGCAATGATTCTGCCGTCTCTTGCCGGGTCAGCATTGTCGGGAAGTCCCGCGAGATCGACGATGGTCATATCGCCTAACGAGGTGTGGAGTCGCTGCGCCATCTCGCCGAGTTTCTGTTCAGTAATTGGTGGTTGCCCAAGTTGACCCAGCCAGCGGTTCACATTCTCGAGAGCATTTCCCGCAGCGGAGCCCAGACTCACAAATGAAACGTCTGCGACTGCGCCGTTATCGCCTTTGACGAGAAAACTCGCCTGCCTCATCTGCGACAGCGGCTGCGGTTCCCAATTCGGCGGTGTGGTTACCGCGGTTTGAGCCGTCGGCGCGAGACTACCTGGCATCCGAGGCGCAGCTGTATTTGTTGGCATCATGTCTTGCTGCTGAGGTCCGGATTGTTCCAGAGGCGCCTTGGAAACGCGGTACACCTTGATCTCGGAGTTCTTCTCGCAGCCAACGAGAAGCGCAGCAAACAAAGCCAGAATGAAATACTTGTTAATTCGCATGACCCAACAAGCGCACCGATGCGCACGATTCTGACTCATTACGTTAATTCGGTTTCGATGAGAGACGAAAAATAACCGAATAACCGTCGCAGGAAACGGGATTTCATTTGAGCAATCGGAATCGACACTGTGCGTTGCATTTCTGCGGCCTCAAGGAAGTTGAGGTCCGCCGGTATGGCACGTCGTGCAGGAAAACTCGGAGAACTCTGAATCGATATGAAAAAACGGGTAGCCGTCAGCGTTTAGCTTCTTGAGCTGTTCGCCACTGCCCTGCGCGAGAATGAGATGGCACGAATTGCAGTCACTGGCTGAAATCGTCTTGTTGCCATCGGCGGTCTTGTGATTGCCATCATGACAACGGAAACAGCCATTCCAGTCTTTGTGACCAATGTTGTTGGGGTGAGTGCGCCAGTTGGTATTCATTTCGGGAAAGAAATTCTGGCGGTAGATGGCTTGCGCTTCCAAAATGAGTGGATCGGCTTGCGCGGGATCGGGATATGCCGAGCGCAGCGAAGTGGCTATTGCTTGTAATGCCTCTGGTTTCGATGTGTGTTGCTGCGTAAGTGCGGCGACGACTTTCGCCTTTGCGAAAGGAATCTTCGGGTCGATTCGGCCGGCAGCGATTGCAACATCTACAGCGTCGTTGGGCGCCATGACATTGTGGGCTGGACGGCTATGGCAATCGAGGCAGTCCATGCGGCGAATATCATGTGGCGACGGGTCGCCTTTGAAATCATCGGTTCGGTATTCGGTCGTTTGACCCTGGGCGTTAGTCACGCGCACCCACGGGATCGTTTCGGCGTCTTTATCGGTGGCGAGGTATTCGACCTTATTAGCGATATTCATGTGCCAGTGAATTCCGCCAACAGGTCCGCGCGACGGATCACCGCCGCCGACGTTTAATAACAATCGAACTGCGAACGGCGTGTTCGCCTCATCCGCCAGGTAATGTTGATACGTGCGATCGACCGTGCCGATGTAACGGTTTGGCGAATGGCATTCCATGCAGATCTCCTGCTCGGGCCGAGTTTCAGCCGTGATATAAATAGGACGATCGAAATCGCCGAGCACGGTGTGGTACAGCTGCTTTACACCATTGAGCTTGGTCTTGAAGTAAGCAGCTGCGCCGGGACCAACATGGCATTCGACACACGCTACCTGCGCGTGCGCGGTGTGGTGGGCGGCAATAAACTGCGGTTCCATCGGCACGTGACAGCGCTTGCCGCAAAAGTCCACCGATTCGGTGTATTGATAAGTTTCGTAACTACCGAGAGCAGTGAGAAAAAGAAAACCGACCGTGCCAATGGCGAACAACGCCAGGATCCGGCGGTCACGTTTCCGGGACAAGTCGATTTGGAGAATGCGATGTCTTTTTTCAACTTTTGCTGCATGACGTTCCTCACGTTTGTGCAGGATTGCGCCCAAGAGAGCGAGCGCGAGTCCGAGGATAAGGAAAAACGGTGCGACGACATAAGCCAGGATTCCAACGTAGGGATTCTTTGCCGGAGCGAAGAGATCGATCGCGAACAGCAGGACAAAAGCAAATAGCGCCGCTGCGGCCAGCACCATGCCAGCCCAACTGATCCAATTCTGGAAATGACGTCTGAACGATCGCGGCTCTGTTGGACTTGTAGTCTCAGGCATCGCCGCAATTATTTACACGCGACGTGAAAAGTCACATCGAAACAAGGGCAACCGCCCGATGTGCGAAGCAGTTCGCACAAACCCTACCGCGTTATTTTTTTAAGGAACGAATGTAGGCCACCAACGCCTTAACGTCGGCATCAGACAGCTTATCTTTATATCCCTTCATTTTGCCCTTCCCATTTTTTATGACATTTGCCGCCTCGGCATCACTGAAGCCTTGCGCCTTCGAGTAATCCTGGACGCCGAGCTTTTTCCCCATCGCTGTGTTGCCGCTCCCGTCCTTACCGTGGCAGGAAGCACAAAGCTTGTTCCAGTTTGCGGCGGCATCAGCTGCAAGACTAATTCCCGCTGAAGCGATGACGATTGTCGCCAGCACGAATATTTTTCGTTTCATGAGATTAATGCCTTTCCTCGTAGAGATCTGACGGCAAAACTACATTCGCAGTCAATATCGAAAAGCTTTATTTCGCAGCAATCAGCATCCGCGATCCGCTTAGAATCGAACTTGCAGGCTCGAAAAGAGTGAATGCGCCTGGTAATTGTTATGACCGCCGGAAGTGACGTCCCTGTAGTTGAAATAACCGTACTTCAGCATCAGGCGCATGTTCTTGCTCAACTTACGCGTCACAGTCGCTGAGACCGCGTTCTCTGTCGCACCCATTCCATACGGGACGGCAACGACGGCATTCTTGAGGTAGTCATTGGCGCAGTAGAAGTAATAATCGGCGAAGAAATCTGTTTTATCATCGATCACGTAGCCGATGCCGCTCGTTACAGTCCAATAATCGTTCCTAAAGTTCACGACTGTCGGACTGGTCTGTGGATCCAAATTGATGGAATTGGCAGGCGTGTCCGTTTGATTAAGCACGTACGAGAAATTGGCCTGCAGGAAAAAGCGCGGCAGAGGATTCCAATTCAGCGATTCGCTGATCACGTGTTGTTTGATTTCACCAGTCTGCAGTTCAGCCAACAAATCTTCCTGGGGAAATACCTCCCACTGGCCGTCAATCGATGTGTGCACAAAATCGTAGCGCGTGACCAAAGCAAGCGTTCCCATGAATGCGGGAACCTTCGGCCGGAATGTCACTCGAATATTGAAGTCATCGACATTCCAATCCTGATGAATCAGTCTCGGGAATATTCCACTGAAAACGTCTTCGTCATACGATGCGATTCTGTGGAAGTACTGTCCCGCAAAGTTTAATCGCATCGTCGGATACCATGTGGCGCCAATACTGTATTTTTGCCCCAACGCATTGGTGTTTTTATCTAATGGTATTTCTTCGTCGAAACTTTGAAACTCATCGACGTGGCCCCATTCCTCTTCCCATTCACCCTCGAAAT
>DATFXP010000145.1:0-3600 GCA_035315785.1 Candidatus Udaeobacter sp.
CCTTTTCTTGATCGTTTGCGCGTTGCTCTCTCGATCCGGTCTCAGTGAGTCGTCGCGGCGAGCACGAGAAAAGCGCAGCCGAATGCGCCGAACACCAGGCTCACAACCCAAAATGAGCGCTTCTTTGTAAGCGCGGAGATCGCAGCGATGGCAATTGCGATTTGAAACATGGTCACGCCGCGGGCAAACACTTCGTGCTTGTGAAAATATGATTTCGCCGCGGCTTGTTTATGCTCGGCTTCCGATCTTATCGCTTCCTGCTCTTTTCCGTAACGAGCACGCTTCGATTGATCCGATTCGTCGGGTGTGCCGGTAAACGCCGTTTTTGCGTCGAGCACCGCGGCCTTGATGCTTTTTGCCTGGTAGTAACTCCACTGGCTGGAGGCCTCAATTTGGTTCAGCATCGCTTCATTGGCGTGCTCGCCCGATAACAGACTGGCGATCGCAGCCAGAACCGCCAGGATCGCAGTGCTGAGGGCGACCCACGAGATCCAGGTTTCACGACTGTGTTTCGCAGTTTCGTGCGCTTTTTCGTGTAAGTGTTCCAGAGGGACTTCCGCTTCTTCCATGCTGGAAGGTGTGAGCTTGTCGCCGCGGATTCAAGGAGATTGAAGATCGAATCGACAAGCGGTGCAGAACCGATTTAATTCGGCAGCGAATCTCGATGAGCACTGCACCACTGATCTGCCAGGTTTGTAAAAAGTCGAAGTCACCAAACAGCGGAATGATTGCCGAATTGATTCGGCCGTCTCTGCTGGAGTTCATTAAAAAGAAAATACCCGACCTCGACCCTAAAGCGTTCATCTGCTTCGAAGATTTGGGCGAGTTCCGCAAAGACTACGTCAAGGAAGTTTTGGAAGATGAGATCGGCGAACTTACCGCACTAGACCAGGAAGTCGTCGAAAGCCTGGAACGCCATGAAATTCTTTCGAGCGACATCAGTAAACAGTTCGAAAAGAAACTCACGTTCGGTGAGCGACTCTCCGACCAGATCGCCGAGTTCGGGGGTAGTTGGAAATTTCTAATCAGTTTCGGCGCAGTGCTTTTCATCTGGATCGCCGTCAACGGCGTTATCCTAGTGACCCACGCATTCGATCCGTATCCATTCATTCTGCTCAACCTGATTCTCTCCTGCCTCGCTGCAGTGCAGGCGCCGATTATTATGATGAGTCAAAACCGTGCCGAGGCGCGCGACAGGCTGCGGGCGGAAAACGATTACAAGGTAAATTTGAAAGCGGAACTCGAGATTCGGCATTTGCACGAGAAACTCGATCATCTCTTGCGTCGTCAATATAACCGGCTATTTGAGATTCAGCAGATCCAGATAGAGCTGCTTCAAGAAATCGGGCACCACAAACGATAACCGTTTCGTTTTTGGGAATCAGGGCTTAATCACTACAAGGAAACGTACCTTGTGTTCAGGCCAACGCCCACGGCAACTGCAACGGCGACACCCACCGGTACCGCAGCGCCGCGGTCTACACCGACGCCCAGGCGGCGTCCCACACCAGCGCCTCGCCGGTAAGCGGTTTCCGTCTACGCAATTGATTCGCTCGCGATGCGGTTGACGCGTCTCACATAGACGCGGCTACACCGGCGTTCGATTTGGTGCCGCGAGAGGTCGAGATTCCGATCCGCGCACCAAATCAAAAAAGAGCCGATAATGATTCTGCGTTCGATTCTCTTTTGCAGGCAAAGCCATCATGCAGAGGGGAATCCTGAGATCTTGTACGTTGTTCGCAGTCGCACTGTTTTGCGTACATACGAGTGCGTTCTTGGCGATTGCGCAGCAGCCTCAGCAGACGCGCGCGGGAACTATTACGAGCTTCGCGCCAGTTGTGGAAAAGGTCGCGCCGAGTGTTGTGACAGTGTTTACCACCCAAACGGTCTTGCGCGGACAAGCGACGCTTTCGCTTTCGGATGATGCGTTGCGCCAGCTTTTCGGCGGACGCAGTCCGCAAACGCAAGGCAAACAGACGCTGCAAGGCCTCGGCTCGGGTGTAATTATCAGTTCGGACGGATACATCCTCACGGCGAATCACGTTGTTTCAGGCGCGGATGAAATAATGATTGGGCTTGGTAACGATCTCCGCAGATTCAAGGCAAAAAAAGTCGGCACTGATCCCGGCACTGACGTCGCGCTTTTGAAAATCGACGATAACAATTTGCCGGCCGTCACCTTTGCCGATAGCGACAAAGCGCGCGCAGGTGACGTCGTCCTGGCGATTGGCAATCCGTTTGGTCTCCGGCAAACCGTCACGATGGGGATCATTAGCGCGGTCGGCCGAGGCGGCATTGGGATTGTTGATTACGAAAATTTTATCCAGACCGACGCAGCTATTAACATGGGCAACTCCGGTGGCGCGCTCGTCGATGCTGAGGGCCGGCTGCTCGGCATTAACAGCGCGATCTTCACCCGCAGCGGCGGGAACCAGGGAATCGGTTTCGCCATTCCAGCAAATCTTGCGCGTGAGGTTATGCAGAGCTTGCGCGACAAAGGCCGCGTTGTGCGCGGCTACATCGGCACTTCGGTACAAACGCTTACTCCGGAAATAGCGGATGCCATGAAGCTCAAAGGGCAACCCAACGGTGCGCTTGTGGGTGAGGTTGAACCAAACGCTCCGGCTGCAAAAGCAGGAATCAAAACCGGCGATGTGATCACCGGGGTGAATGCGAAGAAAGTCAATGACCCACGCGAATTGCGTTTGATGATCGGTTCGATGGCGCCCGGGACGAAGGCGCATATCGAGGTCAATCGCGAAGGTCAGACCAAGGCGTTTGACGTCCAACTTGGCGAGATGCCTGCTACCGCTGCTGGGGAGAGCACTGAGACATCGACTGAAGAACCCGCGCAGCCGGAAAAGACTACCGTGTTCGGAGGAGTGTCGGTGATGAACATCACCGAAGACATCCGCACCACGCTCAACCTTCCAAAGGAGGTTCAAGGTGCAGTGATCGCAGACATCGATGAGGAGTCGCCGGCCGCGATCGCTGGTCTTCGCGAAGGCGACGTGATCCAGGAGGTGAATAAGCAGCCGGTGAGAAGCGCGAAAGATCTGCTTGCGATCAGCAAAAAATTAAAGCCTAACGAGAAAATCCTGATACGCGTCTACAGCCAGGGCCGAAGTGGCTACGTCGCGCTGGAACCGAGGTGACATCGCACCAAAATTGGGCTTTGTAGCCACGGCCCTGTGGGCGGTCTGCATGAAGGCTAAAACCAAAGACACACCGGACAGATTCGTCCTGCGGCGAACCGGTGGGGACAGCATTTTAGAAATGAATCAAATATCCAAAAGCACTCTCGCTTTCCAACCGTTCTCCGTTCGCTCGACAGAGAAATCGTGCAGCGTCACCGCTTTCACGTCTGCGTGTTGATGATGTCGTTCCGCATCGAGCGTTTCGCCTTCAGCCGTCGCCTTCACGAAATAGATTTCATCTCTCTCGTCGATTTGCACTACGCGTATGCGCAGCAGCAAACGCTCGGCGTCTTTCAGAAAGATCAGCTCCTGCAAGAAATCGAATAACAACATGTCGAGCTTGTCGTTGGAGAGCTCGATCGGGCGCGTCTCGCGCGGCTGAATCGCCTCGATGTTGTCGATC
>DATFXP010000146.1:0-6340 GCA_035315785.1 Candidatus Udaeobacter sp.
CAACCATAGAAACGCGATGATTGAGTAAGCGTCCCGCCGTGAAATTTCCTCGGCGAAGTGTTCTGAGGGCATCCTTTTTTCGAGTTTAATGAATTGCCTGAATATCCATCCCGGCGAGCAACCGTGCAGCTCTTCGATAGGGACCATCTCGGGATGTCTCTCACTCCAGAGTGCGAAAAATCGGCCGTCGCACGTCTTAGCGATCGTAATGGCAGAACAAAGCCGTGCGTCGATCTCTAACTCTTTGAGCACCCGGATTTGATCGACTTCCTCCGGTTGCAAGCAGCAGTTCCAGTCCTCTACTACTTCAATGCGCTCGCCTTCCATGTTAATTTCTTTCATGGAGCCGTGTTGAGCTGTTTCCGTGCGAACGCAAGAAAATTTTCCCCGCTGACTTTGTGACTAAAATCCTCAAAGCTCGCGGAACTTGTGAGTGTGATCGTGCATCGCAATCACATTGCCAGCCTCATCAGAAACGCGAATCACAGCATTATGGGAACGGCTGTTGTGGTGCATCGCGTACCCGATTGCGTTTACGACCGCGTTGGGCTCGTCATCCGATAAATTCTTAAGAGATGCTGCGCGTTAAAATCTATCGGATGCAGGCCAAGCCCGAAGTGATCGGCGAGCTGTGCTTCGACGGGAAGCGCGTGACGACTGCGAAGGCGAAGGATGAGCAGGACAAAAAGCTGCTAAAGCGCTTACTGCGGCGTCCAGCGATTCTGAGAGGCGGCCTCGTGAACGACGTGTATGCGAAAGACAATCCGGCGCTGTTCCTTCGTCTGCTCTGCCAGACCTACAGGTCGCACTTTTTCTGGGCGACCGAAGAAGAGGCTGCCCGACGTAGTCGCTCAAGGCGCAACGCTTGGCTTAGGTAAAACAGAGGACTAAGAATCCGCCGGGCCGCATCATTGTGCCAACCGGGCGCTGAAAACGATCACGTTGCCATCGTCATCGTAGACGCGAATCACGGCATTACGTGTGAGCGGCTGAATTTTTTTCTTGTCAGTCATGGTCCAGTCGCATAAATGGCTGATGAGAAGGTTAAGTTCAAGGGGCGGCTATCTTCAAAGCGGGGTGGCCGCCCGAACTTTTTACCACTCTCTGAATTCGCCCTTGTGTTCGTGCGTTTCGATCACGTTGCCTGATTCATCGTAAACGCGAATTACAGCATCATGCGACCGGCTGTAGAACTTTGCGAACTTAATCGGATTGGCGATCGCGTTTGGCCCGGCAAACCACAAGCGACCGAATGGCAGCGCATCGGAAATTAGATGAAAGCCGTGCTTTTCCCGGCGCGGTCGAATCTCGTAACTTTCGGCCGCTTCATGGTACGAGTCACAGGCGATTCGGGGTATCGCGCTAATGGCGAAACCCAAAAGAATGGTTTTTATCGAGACTAGCGAAACTCCCTGTCACCGCTCTGCCGGCAAAAAACTCATCTGGACCCAGTCTAGTTCAACCTGCAATTTCTCATCAGATGACCCGATTCCGGTGATCGTCGCATTGAAGAGCCTTCTCGCTGCACGAATGATGCGAGGGGGGTCGTCGGTACCGCACCAGCGAATCAACAGCTCGCGCTCATTTTTCGTGAAGGGATGGTCTGGCGGCGTCGATGAATGGTTTAGGACGCTTAGGACGCCTTTTTTGCAATCATTTAGCTGGTGGTCGACTGGGTGCTTCTTGTCCCCTGAAGATTGTTGGTCTCCTTCTAAATGAGTTTGAAACACCCGTCCTAGGCGTCCTAACAGCCCTGTCTTCATAGGTGTTGCTGCTAAATGAGTTTCCGTCGGCCGTCCTAAGCGTCCTATTTCCGCAGGGCGCACGACCAGGGGCTTGATCTCGCGGTCACCACACAATGCAAAAATCTGTTTCCGATGTTCCTTTGCATCCGCCGAATCACCTGGATAAACAACGCATCCAAAACTGCGATCTGCGTTGCTTAGTAGATGCTCGCCCTTCCGATCATGCCCGGTCTCGGCACAGGCTGGACAACGTGCAGTTATTTTTCTGCCACGGCAGCGCACACGTTCGAGCTTGGAAACATCAAGGCTCATTTGAATCTGACCCCAAAAAAACCACGCACAGATCGATTGTCGCGCTTGATACAGTGCGATTTAGTAACATGAAAAAGCTCCATCATCAGTCCTTCGAGCGAACGCTGAATTTCGGTAATCGGCAGGGGATCCCAGCCTTTCTCTGGACAAAAAGCCGCATACGCCTCGACAATTTCATTAACCGATAGATCCTCGCCCTCGGCGTCGACAATCGCCTCCTGCAAAAAGAGGCGCAGCGAGTCACTTTCTGCCAGGAGATTGTCAACGATGGTTTGCTGCCGTTCAGTGAGCGCACGCACCAGTTTTTCCCAAAAATCAGGTATCTTCTTTGTCGGTTTTTGTCCTTCGTAGCGAATGATCAATAACCGCCGGCGCCATGCGCCTACGTCGCCGCATAACCGCACACGCAACCGCGTATTTGAAGTGACGATCACGCAGAAATTTCCCTGAAATGGGAACGAACCCGTGCCGCCCTTCTGTTCCGCGTCGAACCAGTCACCGCCAACAAGACCTTTCAAAATCCCTGCGCCTTTGGTGGAGAGAAAGTTCGGCGCAACATCGACACCTACGAGCAGTGTCTTTTTAATAAACCGATACGTCTCGAATCGGTCAGCCAGCCATTCCGTTCGCAACTGCGTGCAATTCGCACGCCCGACGACAGCTTGAATGGCGTTTGCCAACTGGGTTTTGCCCCGCCCACTGAGTCCGTCAAAAATGAGCATCCGCTGAATAAGATTGAGTCCCAGCAGGCATTGCCCGAAATACTTTTGCACGAGCACAACATCGTCCTCATGCATGGCGGGCCAGACCAGCTCGTTAAGAAACCGCTCACACGTCGCATTCTCATCGAAAGCGATCGGGCTGCAGTTGCGGCTGACAAAATCTGGTGAGAACTCCAACAGTTCGCCGCCGTTATCGAAAGAGAAGACGCCATTGGCCAAATGGATTCTGCGCTGCCGATGCGCGAACGCACCGCGCCATTCAACGATTCCTCTCAGATGTGCTGTGATGCTGTTTAGCCGCGCATCAGTGCGCTGCTTTTCCAGTAAGAAACAGTTCATCTGTCTCGACGCTTTGAGCAGCCTGTCGGATAACTGACGCTTGATGGCGTCCACCGACTCCTCCTCGTAAATTCCGATCTCGGCGTTGTAGGCGTAGAATGCTCGCTCGGAAGGCTCCCAAAAGATGATGTTCTCCGACGCGAATAGCCCGGCCCAAAAGCTCTGGTTTAAGGAGCATGGATTACCGTTTTCGTCGCTGTAGGACGGCTCGCCATAGCGCCGACGCAGTTCATCAAGGCTTTGCCCGTTGTCAGGCGCTAATGGTTCGTTCCGCCACGGCTGCACTAACTGATCCGGCCATCGAATCTCATCAAAGGCCAATTCGATAGGCGGAGCGTGGTGTTCGATTTTGTAGACGGTCGGCTTAGTCTCGCCCCTCTTGCGATCTATGGCCTCTCCGTAAATGACTGTCTGATTTCCATCTGCGCGCCCACTCGCCCCAATCCTCGCCGCTCCTCGTCCTGAGCTTACTGGGATCCGGGTAGGCGCGCTTAATTCGCACCCACAGATTGCAGCCTCTTTTTCGTCGCGATCTAAGAGTCTCCCGCAACCTCGGATTCAGCTTCAAGAATGGCTCAACGGCCTCATTATGGTCTATGTCGATGGTGGCTAGCCCGTGGCCGAGTAGCACACCGATATTCCCGCGGTGATTTAAGCGTGCGAGATAGTCTGGCTCCCGCATCTTCGCCGCTGTGAAACTCTGCCATCCGTTCATAGATTTTCCGGACGGCCCCTTGTGCCCGCGTTTTATTGCCAGCAGGACAACATCGTTGCCCAACAATCGGCGAAGCTCTTCGACTACCGAGCTCATTGGCGCGCAAGCCTGCTGCCTAGGCGCGTGCTTCGCATCCGTCCACGCGCTCACGCGATCCCCTCTCATGGCGTAAAGCGTTCCAGGTGGTCCGCGCACAGCCTGTCGACTATTTGCTGCTGCTTCGGCGAGATTTTCTTTCTCTGCGCCAAGTCCCTAACGAACCTTCGCTCCCATTCGCTCAAGCCAGGATGAATCCCGAGCCTAACGAGCGTGAATCCGAGGAGTTTCCTGCGCTCGAGCGTCGCCGGCTTCGGCGCCCAGCCAACAAAACCACCGCAATGAAGGCACGTAACCTTGCCGTAGTGGATGCCAGCCTTCAGGCGTTGAGTGATCGTGTTACAATGCTCACACCCCGCTTGCAGCGGCGAGCGTGCTGATTTATGCTTGGCCCCGTCAAATCTCTGCTGCGGCGCCCCTATGGCACAGGGGCGCACAGCTTTTTGAGCTGCTTCCATCCCCGCCTCCCATTAGGACTCCAAGAAGGCTTCAACGTCGCTGCGGCGAAACCTTACCATTTTTGGACTTGGCTTAAGTTGTTTGAGCTGCCCGGCGTTGACCATCCTCTCGATGTAGCGCGACGTACAGTTCAGGTAAGCGGCGAGTTGATTTTTGCTGAACAGTGCCGTGCTCGGAATTTCGCCAAGCGTTATCGATTTTTCTTTTTCGCCATCTGTAGGCATACACATTCCTCTTCTGTGTTGCCCGCTTGCTGGCTGCAGGTGCGGAACACTTGTTTAGACCTGCGAACTTTCGCGTTTATCGATCAGTCGCGCACATAGTGCGCGAGAGCCGTCGCTGACCGTTTGAAATTTTTACAAAGAACCAGCCAAATGTTTCTTCATCTGGCGCTTCATGCGTCTCCACCGCCGTTGCCCCGCAGTAATGCGGTTGAAAACGTTGCGATTTCCTGTCCTCGCTGCGAGCGGAACAATCGGCTCATTTCGACCACATGTTGCGTTCACTGTGGTCATCCTACGCAATATGTCGTAAATCTGTCAACATTTTTTAGCCGCCAGAATCAAAGGCCAGCACATTTGCTGTCTCTGCGACTGGCTCGATCTTCCAATACCGCTCCGCCTCTTCCGGGCGCACGATCTCACGGTAAACGCCATACAGCATCTGCGGGTTTGTGTGCCCAAGCTCGGCGCTCACGCGTGGCGCATCGTGGATCGCCGCCAAGCGGTAGCTGGCGAACGAATGCCGCAAACCATTCTTCGGCCAACTTGTTAGGCCTGCTTCTTCGCGGACGCGCAAAAGTTTTTTCCGTGCGTTATCTGGAACGACAGGGCCGCTCATGTCCGCGTACGGTCTCAACCACCCCAGCAAATTCGGCTGAATCGGAACGATTCGCCTTCGTGCGCTCTTTGCCTTTGCCGCTTTTACCTCAATGTGGCCGTGAGCAAGATCGATCTCGTTCCAATCCAATTGTCGAATCTCAGCATCACGCAGTCCTGCAAAAGCACCAATGGCGAGCATTGGAAGAACGCTCGGCTCCATGAGTTGTGCCGTTTCCAGTAAAGCACGCAGTTGATCAACTGCGAAAATTTCGGGCGGTGCATCGACCAACTTTGGCGGGTCAATGAACTCAATCGGATTTTCATTTATCATCCGCCGCTTGTAGGCATAGGAGAAGAGAACGCCAATGTTGACTCGATAGTTCGCCACGCTTTTTGGCGAGAGCGATAGGGCGCTCAGCCAATCGTCTAAATCCTCAACGCTGATGCCCGCGATTGGTTTGTCGCCAAAATCACGGCAGAATCGTGTGAGTCGTTTTCGCAGGTCGTAAATGTAAGCTTCAGATTTCCCCTTCTTACGTTTCGATTCAACGACCTCATCCGCCAATTTCGCCGCGGTGACATTGCAACGTTTGATACGCTCCAAGTGATCAATGCGAAATGTCACGGCGTCATTGATCGTTTCACCGTGCTCCGCAAGTTTGCTCCGCGCTTGCAGCCAGTCGCTGATTTCATGCGGCGAGAGCGCGAGTGCTTCGCGGCCGTGTTTTTCCAGCGTGGCGCGGCGCTTTCGCAATTCGCTTTCCGCGGCGAACCGTGTTTTAAAAAACATTCGACCATTGCCGAAAGGACGCAGATCGAGTAGGAACCGATGTGTTTTATGGTGTGAATATTCACGCACCTTCAGTTGTGGTCGTTTCATGTCGCCAAAGTATGATAACGGCAATGAAAGTCAACAACAACAAAATGCCTATTGCCAGTGTCGTAGCAAGTGCTTCAACCGTAGCAACTTTGGGCCTGTAGCTCAGCGGCAGAGCAGGGGACTCATAATCCCTTGGTCCCAGGTTCGAATCCTGGCGGGCCCATTTTTCATTTTCGATTTTCGAGTGCCGATTTGCGATTGTCGATGTTGTGCAACGTGCCGGACATCTTGCGCTGATCGTTTTTGAACTC
>DATFXP010000147.1:0-6506 GCA_035315785.1 Candidatus Udaeobacter sp.
TTGATTTACCGGGCCGCTGTGAACTCCCATGCGTAATTGAATGTGCGGGTAATCTTTCAACGCTTGACTAATCTCCAGCGCGCATTGCGCGGGCTCCTCTGGGCTGCGGAAAAAAAGTAGCGCCATCCCGTCCCCGGTCGGCACCCGAGTGAGTTTGCCCCTGCTTTCCGCTGCCCGAAAACATTCGGTGCTCCGCACGATTCGATTCAGTTCCTGGAGCAGCTCAACCTGCTCATTAACCAGCAACTTCGAATAACCAACCATGTCGATTAACAAAATGTGCGCGATCTCGAGCAGGAGATCCGGCTTGGTCTCGGTGGATGTGTTCTGGGGGTTCACCTTTTGTGCAGCTTAACAATGTCTCTCACGTGGTCGACCAATATATTCAAGCCCCGTTGGTTTTTCTTTTTCTCTGACCGTTTCTACGGGAATTTCGGAGCGAAGTTGCTCTAATTCTTGAGTAAATGCTCCTGGGCCTGATGACTCAACACCCCCTTCTCTTTTCTGGTATTTTCAGCTAACCGGGGCCACATTCATCGGCTCGGCTTTTTTCGCTTTCGCTCTTTCCGCCCAGTGGCCTTTTTCGGCATTGCATAATCCGGAAACGCCTCATCATCGACAATCGTCTTGATCACTTCGCCGATGTCGGAGCGCAGCAGCCAATCGACCGCGATGCGCACGAACTTGGATGTATCCAGGATCGCGCTTCGCTCCACGATCGCATTGATTCGCTCTTCCTGATCCGGACGTAGCCGGATGTTCACGATTTTTTTCGCCATTCGTCTCTCCTAATTCGCTTCGCTGTAGGCTTTCTTTTTCTTCTGTAATCCGACGTAACACGAAACCATTGGCCTGTCACTTGCCTTTTTAAATTTCGTGTTGATTTTCGTAATACATTTAATAATGTATCTGTTACACTATCACACAATCGATGAACAGCAAAAGCCAAAAAATGGAGAGTGCACTCTGCCGCGAACCGCAAGAGGGAAGAGACGGTAGTCGAACTGACCGGTCTTCACCGTTCCGCTCGTTACACGCCATGCATTTTTCGGAGATCGCAAATCGGTCATAATACATTGGAACGTGTTCGAGCCTTTGACGACAGATGACAGCAGTCCTTTGACGTTTTCGAAGATGAAGATGGGCGGGCCGTGGTCCGCAAGGATACGCAGATACTCCTGATACAGGAAGTGCCTGCTATCCTGTTCGTATCGTTTTGTGCTTTCTCCAAGCAATCTGGCCCTCCCGACTAGGGAGTACGCTTGGCAAGGTGGACCGCCGAGTAGCACCCATAGCTTGGCGTTCGACAGGTGTTTAGTTATGCGGTCATAAACACAACAGCGCGCCTCGTTGCCTAATTCAGCGCGCCATGCTTCTTTTCGCGCGGCGGTCGCTTGAGTGCGAAACCGACCGAAAAGATAGTCTCGCGATATTTCGCCGCGGAGATAACTGTAATACTCGGATGGAGCTTTGCCGGTCGCAAACTGGCAAAAAAAACTTCGCAGCTCGAGTGTCTGATGCGCGTGCTCATCCTTTTCGATTGAAAGAACGATTTTAAATGACAGGCACCCATCGCGTCCTTCGAACTGCGCAAAACCTTCACTAAGTCCACCGGGGCCGGCAAAAAGATCGATGACTGGAACTTTCACAGGGAACTCATTGCACACATTCTACGATAGTTGTCACTTTCTTTTCTGTACTGTTAATATTCCCATCCACGGCATGGACAAACGGACCAAGTCGAATTCGTTGGCGGGCAGCAGGTGCATATATTAAAAGAGGCTTACAAAAGGCGTGAAGGTGTTTGTTTCGGAAGTGGCGGCGGACGCAGACCATTTGGGGCTGTTTCTCAGTGCCAAGCGGCGGAATCAACATAGGATGCTCTCGGTTTCTCTCTGGGCCTGCAGGAGTGCGCGGGTTGCTTTGTCGGGATCATACTGGCTTTTCATGTGGGAGGAGGGCACTGTTTCTGTGGGCGAACTGGTTGCGGCGGCGGCATAAAGGAATTGGTTTGGTTTGTCTAGCTAGGGCTGAGCGGATTATTGCGTCCTTGTCTCGATCGGGCTCTCCCATAGAGTTGGAAAACCGTGTCCGAAACGTCCGACCGGACACTTCGGACGGCTTCTTTCCATTTGGTACCACGAATTTTGTCATTTCAGACGAATCCCCTTCCATCCGCGCTGCTCCTTGCCCTTAGAGTCGGGAATATCATGCCGGCTCGCGATCCCGAATTCATGCACAACCGTATCCCCAATGACCGCGCCGAACTTATTTTTGGTCAATGGACGCCAGCCGTGTTCGTTGCAAAGCTCGACATATGCGGCGTAACAGTCAGCAACGGTTAGCTGTCCCTCACGGTCACGCGTCAGGCTCTCGCGGACAAAGACGACATGGCTCTCGCTTTCCAGAAGCAAATCATCCACAACTTTCTGCTGTGCTGATGTTATATGGAGTTGAAAGTCATCGATCCGGATCTTTTCAAACCCTCCGAGCATCCAATTGAGAACACCGGAAGCCTCACGCGCTAAGATTTGCTCGCTCAAATCGACAATCACCTTTTCGGGTTGCGGGTTCCGATATTCGACAATTGCAAGCCGTCGTCGCCATGCGCCGGTGTCACCTTCCAGGTGAACCGTCAGCCGCGAGTTGCAGGTGACAATAACGTTGAACTTGCAGAGGATGCCGGGCGCTTCGTTGCTGTTTTTGAACTCAAGCGTCACCGGATCCCCGCCGGTTAACGATTTGAGAATGCTAGCGCCGCGGTGGTTGAGAAAATCGTCCGGCACGTCCGCGCCATAAAGCAGGGTCCTACCGAGAAACCTTCCCAGTTCGAATCGTTCACACAATAGCTGTGTGCGCAGCGCGCCGACATTGTCCGCGCCAATAATACCTCGCAGGACTCGAATAAACGTCCCCTTGCCGCCGCCAGCTGTGCCGATAAGCAGCAAGATTCTCTGCGCGAGGTTTTCACCGATGAGGAACAAACCGCAGGCGCGTTGCAGTAAGTCCAGTTCATCTGCGTCGAGAGCAGGCCGCATGAGTGTATCAAGAAACAACGGGCACTTGGCCCTAGGATCGTAAGGCACCGCTAGCTTGTTGCGTCGGCGATACGCCGGAGCGAATGACAACAGCGTCTTGTCGGCTAAACGCAGCATCCCGTTGGCACAGGGAATAAACTTTGTCAGGTCGCTCGAAAAAAATTCAGGAGGTACTTCCAACAAGCCACGTCCCTTTTTAAGGACACCATTGAGACTCTCGGAGTCACGAAGACGGAATTCGAGCAATCGAGTCTCACACTGGTCGCGGCACTGCCACACGCATTCTAGCAGCCAGCGGCTGAGTTGCGTCAGCAAAACGGGATCGCGCCGGTAAGCAAAGATTCCTTCGGCTCGCGAGTAAGTGTAAAATCTTTGCTCCGTTGCTAGGAAAACCGTCGGCGCGTCAGGGCTGCCTTTGTCTCCTAAAGCCGCAGCAAAAAAGTCTTCCCCAATGTCTCGTGCCCATAACACACCATATTTGTCAGTCACTTCCAAAATGGAATTGCCAAATTCCTTGCTGAGCCCCGGAAACTTCTCGTTAAAGAATTGCGCCGGTGTGATCGCTACCGATGCCTGTTCAGCTTTCGTCTCAACTTCCGGCACTTCCCGGAGTTCCGGTGTGTCGACTAATGGTGGGTTCATTGTGTCGCTTCCATTGGTTTGAAATTAAGGAAAAAGACGGTTTGCCGTTCGCCGCTGCTCCGTGTCCCGTCCGGCAGTCGTACGAATTGAGAGCGCGTCCATGTCATGGGGTCCGCGCCGAGGCTCACCGCATACCGAAAGAATTTGAGCACCTTCTCTTCCGGCTGACCGTGAACAAAAAACCAGCCATGCAGCGATTTTCGTCCGCTGAACACTGCGCAGACTAACGGAGCATATCCGGCCAAATGACGCAGAATGGCTGCGTGTTCATCTATCGTCCCGGCATCAAATTCGCAAACGAGAAAACGGCGTGCGCCGGTATTGCTCAAAGTATGTTTTGATTGGCGCCCATCTTGAGTCTTACCGACGAGCGCGGTCATGACCGATGGAACGATGAATTGCAGCCGGCCAAGTTCGCCGCGCCATTCCTCACGGTAACGAGTGTCAAAATCGGATTGCGAAAGTCCGCAACACAAGAGCGGATTCCCCGGAAAGAGCTGGTCAATGATGTCCTCCGCGTGTTGCGCGCTGTCTTCGATGCGCGGTCGAGATAGTTCCCATAGATCGACAAGCCCGCCACCGTTTGTGACGATCGCTTCGCGTTGCTCGTGATTAACTGCCGGCCAAGATCGATATCTCACCGCGGCTCGTCGAAGCGCCAGCGTGTATGAATTTCTTATCGCATCCTGAATCTCACGCTCCTGCACGTAACGTCCACAGGTTGCGGCCGCGTTTTGGAGAATTTGATAGATCTCATTTTCGTTGCGCCCGCTTTTCCATAAAGCGACGGCTGCGCGGAGGAGCCAGCGGTGAAATCCATCACCCGACCGTGGCGGGTTTGCAACAATGTCAGCGGCCCATCGCAGCAAGGGAATTGTGCGATTTGGGGCAGATGGAGAAATCATCTTATTCTCCGTCCACGCCGCTTTAGCGACTGCTTGGGTCCGTCCGTCCCTTTAAGGTAGCGGGTAAACTCCACATGAATTATTTCTTCGAACAGCGCATACCATTTCCCAGGCACAAGTTCATTAACAACAAGGCTGAATTCGCGAATCACTTCGTCGATCGCCGTCCACTTGCCCGTGAGGACGTACCGTAGTATCACCGCTCCGGTGTACGGCATTTTCAGCGCGAGCTTTTTAACATCGGACACATGCCCGATGGGTTGCTGGTCAGCGTCGGGCTCTTTTTTGGGTGGCGCGAGCGGGTTCATTAGTTCACCTCCTTGACTTCGAATTTCCGCAGCGCCACTAGCACGGAAGGAAGATAAAACCTCACGCAGCGCGGACTGATTTTGATATACGGAATTTTTTTCTGCCGTTGCCAGTTATCCACGCTCCGCGGCGACGCATTGAGCGCACGCGCCAGTTGGTGGCGTTTGAGTAACGCCGAATCAGTTGACAGGGAGTTACCTTGCGTCTTTGAATTGGCCTCGGTTGTAACCATGCGCCAATGTCGCGCATGTGTGCGAGAAACTGGGAGGCAACGAGCCCGCGGCACCTACCTTGTGGGCGGGTATCCCTCTATAAATGTCAACTGAAAACCGCGCCCGATCGACTTGACAATCGGTGGGTCGTGCTTGACCAAGCCCATCTCCTTAACTGCTTGGCTAACTGCCTGGCGAGTCGTAGGCAGCAGCACGCCTTTTTGCCTTAAAAGAAAATCAGCAATCAACTGATCTGGCATAAGCCAAAAGAGCGCACCAACCCAACAGTAGGCAAGGGCGGCACGAAACGGATTTAAGTCGTAAAACAATGAATTATCGGTTTTCTGGTCGCAATACTCTTTCGGCACCCGCTTCTCTGCGTTGTGAAATTCTTCTGCGATTCGTTCACGTATGTTTCCAGAATAGCCATATTTATCTACATGATTAATCGCGTCCTGGATTACCGGATCACCCCTTTTAGTTCGACCTGCACGGATTTTAAACAGAAACACATCAAGCAGGGGGTTTTTCCTGTTATAACCTGCCGCTGCTGCTTGGGTAGCAGCCCACAATCGGTGCACGGCACTAACGGCTGAGCCAAAAGCAGCTTCATAGCCCGGTGAGTCTCTGGTCCACGCATACTCCTCCGGGGGTCCCTTTACTGCTGCGGAAATCTGCGGAACGACCTTATACGTCGCGGAAACCAAATCGCAATAAACTGGCGAGACCTTCACTGCGCTCGCTACCTGCCATGTCTCTTTGGCAATTACAGCAGCACGCTGTTGTATTTTTGTTTGAGGCGAGGGCGCACGGGCTTTCGGACTCTTCGCCTCTGGCTCCCTCACCATGGCCGAATGGAAAAGCCTTAAACCTTCTTCGTTCGCACCCGTCTCTACCAAAAAGAAGCGACAAAGATATTTGAGCCAATAACTCAAATTAGATTCGGCCATTAAGTTGATCGGAGCGTTGTCGTTCTGGCT
Source organism: Candidatus Udaeobacter sp. (assembly GCA_035315785.1). Taxonomy (GTDB): domain Bacteria; phylum Verrucomicrobiota; class Verrucomicrobiia; order Chthoniobacterales; family UBA10450; genus Udaeobacter. Next base: position 6,087 of record DATFXP010000147.1, read on the forward strand.
CGCTTTATCCATTAAAGCGAACAGTAACGCATCAAACTTCGCTATCTCGCAGGATTTAGCGAAAAAATCTGTACAACACCTCTGCGCGGCGACAACGCGGCAAAAGAGAGCCTATGGGGGCATGGGGCTGCCACCCCGTAGCTCGGGGAAAAGGAATGCTTTGTTAGGAGCGCCTGCTAAGGCGCAAATGCAACGATCTGCTTGCCGTCAGCAACGGGTTCGAGTTTCCAATACCGTTCCGCCTGCTTCGGCTTCACAAGTTGCCGATAATGCCGGAAGATTACGCTAGGTGAATTGCCCATTTCGAGGGCCAGCTTTGCCGCGTCGTTGAATTGAGCAAGATGATAAGAGCCGAAGCTGTGCCGTAAGGCGTTCTGCGGCCATTCTGCGCGCAGCGTGGCACGTTCCCGGTCGTCATTA
>DATFXP010000148.1:0-11563 GCA_035315785.1 Candidatus Udaeobacter sp.
GTGGCTGGCTGGTCTTGATGTCGGCGCAGTAGTCCATTACACCGGCCAATACGAAGATGACAATGTCAGTCTCACAGGATCACCGAAACCACAAATGCCGAGAAGTGGGCCTTTTCCTTGGCGCGCGCGGAAAGTGCGGGAGTGGATTACGCTCGATGTGATTGCGTCCTACACGTTCAACCTGCCACCGCCCGTTGCTACAGAGGTGCCCGGTCTTGCCAAGAACGGCGGTAAGAATATGAAGATGAGGGATGGCCAAGAGAAAAACGTCATTCCTGTGTCCACGGCCGAGTACAATCCCTGTGGATGGCGTGGATGGTTGAATAACACCACGATCACACTCGGGATGCAGAACGTGTTCGATGAAGACCCGCCGTTTGTGGCCCTCGCATTTGAGAACGGCTACGACGAGTCGCTCACTACGATCAAAGGCCGGTTCTGGTATATCCAGCTAAAGAAGAGATTCTAAGAATACGCATCCCCGTGCAAAGCTGCCCATTGCGAGATTCTTTGCCAGCAAATGTCACGGTTTGTCCGCGAAGATTTGTAACCAGAGCGGTTTGAACAAAGCCATGCGCAGAACGTCCTGGGGTTTGTCATCGACCATGATGTCATTCAGGAAAACCCCTTCCAGCTCGAAGCCGAAACCGCTGTTGAGATTGATATTGCGAATATTTATGTCGGGAGAGTGGATGTAAACCTTGTTCAGGTTTCGAATCATAAACGCATAATAAAGGAAGCCGAACGTCGCGCGTTTCCCAATGCCTTTGCCCTGCAACCCGGATTCCCCAACCAGTTTTTTCATCTCGAGTTTACCTGCCGTCGAATCGATGTTCTCACCGCCTACGATTCCTACCAGCTGGTCATCGTAGTGGATACCGAAATATTCCCGTGTCGGATCGGCAAAATAGGTTCGCAGTTTGCTCTGTTTTTCCGGAAACCGCGGCACGAAGCTTTCGCGGACTGCCGGGACTTTTAGCCAGGTGCTGACTTTGCCAATTTCTGCCGGCTGCATCGCACGAAGTGTCACATGTTGGACGGCAAGTTGTTTGCACTCCGCCCATTCATCCTTCACAGACGCTAGTGTAAAAATTCCGCTGTAATACTCCACCCCTTCGGCAGGCTTGCTTTCCTTCGCCAGGAGATTGTCGAGCAGGTGCGAAGCCATGTGAATGACCTCTTGGTCGCTCACGCCATAGTTCGTGAGTTCGTTGTAAAAGCTTTTCGCGACTAGCCTCAACATCTGATCGCGCTGCTTTTTGCCAATGATTTCCTTGTGGCTCTGCTCGTCCATCGCTGCCGCCAGCCGCATTATTTCACCTTCGCAAACAAAGTCGAGACTGCTCGCGCTCTTCAGCAATTAGAGGTGGCGGCGAAGCAAATCTGTTTTACGGCTTCGCCCCCTGGCACCATTGAACTGGCGAGTGATCGAGGCTAAGTGCCTTAACCATAAAAGAAGTTGCTTGGTCGAAGTCCTTTACCGTTGCGCCGGACCAATATCCTGTCGTGCAGGTGCCGGTGTCGCAATTGCCGCCGAGCGTAATCCATTGTTCTGTTCGCAAGACGTCGCAGACACAGATTGCTTTCTTGGGGTCGGCTGGATCGACGGTGCAACGTTTATTGAGGCACCATGTCCAGGGAGTGCCGTTGGGGCATCGAAGAACTTTCTTACCCTGCTTAAACTGTTCGAGTGAGAACGCGGAGTACACCGTGCGGATGCCATTTGCGTCGGTGCTAGGCTGGATTGAATCGCACGACACCGAGGCCATGCTAGCGCCCTCTTCCACAGCGCAAAAGCAAATCGCTTTGGTCGCGTCACCCGGTTGCGGCACGCACAAAGCGGATGTGCACAGCGCATACTGATGTTTGCACAGCTGCATACCTTGCGCGGATGCCTGTTTATTGCCGAGCGCAATGGTGAAGACTGCTGCTGACGCAATGAGGAAGGAACATGCGAGACCTAGTTTGATAAGGCTCATACGCGAGCTCATCGTTAAACTATTTAGCAGACATCAGTCAACCTAACGGAAATTCACACGCTGAATTGTTTGGCCACCTATTCAGGATTGGACGTTGAGCATTGGGCGTCGGACGTTCTTTTGCTACATGACGTCGAAAGAGAAAACTGCGCTTCTCATCGTTGCCCACGGCTCGACTGTAAATCCGGATTCGAGCGCACCGACATGGGCGCATGTGGCGGAGATTCGGCGTCGGAACATTTTTGCGGACGTTCAGTGCGCGTTTTGGAAGGAGGAACCTAGCTTGTGCGACGCGTTGTTTTTGTTTGATCCCGAATCGATTCCTGAAGTTTGCGTGGTGCCGAATTTCATTAGCGAAGGGTATTTCACGCAGACGGTGGTTCCGCGCGAGCTTGAGCTGAATGGGCAGATCACGAAACGGTCGAATGGGCAGATCTGGAGATATTCTGAGCCAGTTGGGAATCATCCACTGATGACGGAGCTGCTGCTCAAGCGCGCACGCGACATCGCACCCAATGCAGCTCCCGCCGAAACCAGCTTGTTGATCGTTGCTCATGGAACCGATCTAAATGAAAACAGCGCAGTGGCAGCGAAGCGCGAAGCAGAAAAGATCCGGGCGCTCGGCAAATACGCGGCTGTGCTCAATGTCTACATGGAAGAACGGCCGCTTGTGTCTGACTGGCGCAAATTAACTGAAACTCCAAACGTAGTTGTGGTGCCATTTTTTGTTTCTGACGGATTACACAGCTACGAAGACATTCCGCGATTGCTTGGGATAGTTGTAGCCGCGCGCGTGGACCGCGGCCAATCGGGGTCATCGGCCCCGGCCACAGCACATGGCGAAATCTTTCGCCAGAATCCGTACGCCATCGATGGTCGGAAATTATTTTACGCTCCATCCATCGGCACCGATCCCGGTTTTGCCGACATCATCCTTGAGCAGGCTTTCTCTGCAAAAAGTTGAAATCCTGCTAGCGCTCGGTTTCTAAGTGCGCCAGATTGCTTCCCCGCGAATGAGAGAAGCCACGTGCAAGAAGCTCCAGGAGATCGGCGCGTTCGCGCTGGCCGGCGGGTGCACCCGCAAACGAATGAAGGAGGTCGTGGAGATGATTCGTGCCGCGCGGGATTACCGCTGGGTCGGCGTTTACAAGATCATCAAGGATGAGTTCGTGATTCTGGCGGAAACCGGCAAGGAACCGGCAACGTATCCAAGGTTCCCAATCACCCAGGGTCTGTGCGGGGCCGCGCTCGATTCGGGCCAACCCGTCATTGTTGGCGACGTCAGCAAGGATGTCCGCTATCTGCCGACGTTCCATACAACTCGTTCGGAAATCATTGTTCCAATGCGTAACGACCACCGGCACGTTCTCGGTATGCTCGATGCGGAGAGCGATAAATTGAATGCCTTCGACGACGAAGACCTACAATTTCTCGAGCGCGCAGGCGGCTTAATCGCTCATTGTTTGCACTGATGTATGTGCCGGCGCGCCCGGCGGCCGCGCCCTACCAATGCGGGATTCGATTGAGGAAATTTTCAACGCATTTGCTACGCCATTTTCCGTCGGTCAAATCCTGGTCCGAAAGAGAGAAGGCGGCGGCTTTGTCTTATCGCATCGCGATGACGAATCGTTCGATGAACTGCCGAGTTATCGAGACGCGGAAGAGGCAGCCGAAATCGCGAAGTACGATGACGCGGGAGATTATCGTCCGCTCAAAACGGCGCCGAACCTACGACATGGCTGGCGGCTGGAGCTCGCTACCATCAAAGAACTGAGACGTGCACTGGATTATTTTTATCCAGGCCGGCTTGCGGTTTTCGCGGTATGGAAAAGCGGCTGCCTCAAAACGACGGCCTTGCGCGAGACACTCGATCGTCAGTCAGGAATGTATCGCATTGCCGCAAAAATTTCCGATCCACAGATCAACGATCTTGTGGCGGATTTTTGTCGGTCCGATAGCGGATGCCTCAGAACCATTCTATGGAAGCGCGATCGGAACGGCGCAATCGCATCGACGAAATTGCCGAAGGAGAAGTTTAATCCTGGTTCGGATCAGACCGCGGTGCGACCCACGCAGGTAGGGACATCGCGCCGCGATGTCCGGACGGCGCTGCGCGCCGTTCCTCTACTCTGCCAGGAAGCGTGCAATCTTCTGGTCGCAGAGTGCCGCAAAGTCGTGAAAGGCGAAAGTGCCAGTCTGTAGCGGCGCTCTATGAGCGCCGAATTGTTTTCCCATCGACATTTGACGGCGGTCACAGACCGCCGCTACAGCAAACACCGATGATCATTCGCGCGCCCATTGTTGTCACGATGGATGGACCGCCAATCAACAACGCTGCGGTCGTCGTGACGGAAAATCGAATAGTCGACGTCGGGCAGTTTGATGAAATCAGAACGCGAAATACCGGCGAGACTCTCGATCTCGGCGAACAAATGTTGTTGCCCGGGCTGATCAACGCGCATTGCCACCTCGACTACACCTGTTTGCGCGGAAAGATCCCGCCACAGAAGTCTTTCACGGATTGGATCCGGGCGATTAACACGCAAAAGGCTGAACTCTCGCCGGAGGACTACATCGCTTCGATTAAAGACGGTTTCGATGAGGCGAAAAGGTTTGGCACAACCACGATTGCGAATTTGACTGCCTTTCCGGAATTGATCTCACAGGTTCAGCTGCCGATTCGCACCTGGTGGTTTGCGGAACTGATCGATATCCGCGCGCCTGAACACGCAAATGAACTGGTCGACTCTGCAATCGAATCGCTCCGCAGGGCGCGACCTGAGCCTGTCCTGAGCGAAATCGAAGGAGGCGCGCCATGGGGCCTCGCGCCGCACGCGTTGTTCACGGCGTCGCGCAACTTGTTTCACTTGTGCGAAAACATCTCGCAATTCAATGAAATTCTACTCACGACGCACTTAGCCGAGTCACGCGAAGAGATGGAGATGTTCCGCGATGGTTCGGGGCCGCTCTACGAATTCCTCGCGAGCATCGGACGTCCGATGGATGACTGCGGGAATGAAACACCGCTGGGATTTTTCCTCGGCGCGCCGGGCGGTCGCGCCCTACCACCGTGGATCGTGGCCCATTTGAACGAATTGACCGAGGGCGATTTCGACTTGTTGGAGCGAGCCACTTCAACATTTCACGTCGTGCATTGTCCCAGAAGTCACAAGTATTTTGGGCACAGCCCGTTTCCATTCGAGCGCCTCCGGTCGTTCGGCTTTAACATTTGCCTCGGCACGGACAGTCTTGCTAGCAACCAGACCTTGAGCTTGTTCGACGAGATGCGCGCGTTCCAAAAGGAATTTCCAAGCGTTTCAGCTGAGGGAATTTCTCAGATGGCGACGGTAAATCCCGCGCGCGCGTTGCGATGCGAAAAGGCGCTGGGCCAAATACGGCCCGGTTTTGAAGCAGATCTCATTGCCGTTCCGTGCTCCGGCTCAACCGACATCTTCGAACAAATCATCGCGTTCGATGGGCCGGTTCATCCCATCCTCCTGAGGAATGAAGGCCAAATGTTGTAAGGTGTTTCTGTGAAACGCCACGGCGTCTGACACAGACGCCCTACAGTTTCCGCGTCTGGCAAAGTGCGCTTGCCCACGGTTGTTGACGCCCGTAAACTCGGCGTATGGCCGCACCGGGAATGCAGCAGAGGCAAAGCCTCGCGTTGCAGCAAGTTTTATCCCCGCAACTGCAACAGAGCCTGCTCATTCTGCAGACGCCGCTGCTCGAGCTTCGCAATCTGGTTCAACAGGAGATGGAAACCAATCCCGTGCTGGAAGAATTGCCGGAGGATTCAGGCGCTAACGAGCGCAGCGAAGCTGAAGCCTCAACACAGGAGAGTTCTAAGGATGAATTCGAAAAACTGGCGAGCCTAGATGAGGAATGGCGTGATTACATGGCGCAGTCGGCCAGCTCGAACTTCGATGGCCGGCGCGCTTCGAAGGAAGCCGACAAGAAGCGCCAGTTCCTCTTCGATTCCATTCCGGTTCAGGAGACGCTTCAGCAAAATCTTGTCGCGCAACTGAACCAGACCTTGCTCAGCGCTGATGACCGAAAAGCTGCAGAGCTGATCATTGGTAACATCGACGACGACGGATTTCTCCAAAGCACCACGGAAGAAATGGCATTGAATTCGGGAACTCCCCAGGATGATTTCGAAAGGATGCTTGGATTAATCCAAACTTTCTATCCTGCGGGGGTTGCCGCGCGTGATTTACGCGAGTGCCTGTTAGTCCAATTGCGGCGACTAGGGAAGGAACACAGCCTCGAGCACATGATCGTGTCCGAGTATATGGAAGACCTGGGCAGGCATCGCTTTGTGGAGATTGCGCGCCGAGTGGCGGTCAGCGCCGAGGACGTGCAAAAGGCCGCCGACAACATCGCGCGATTAAACCCTCGCCCCGGCCAGGTTTTCGCTGCCGCGCCGCAGAATTACGTGTTGCCGGATGTGATCGTAGAAAAGGTGGACGACGATTATCAGATCTCCTTCAACAATGAACAGATTCCTCATCTGCGAATCAGCAATCTGTATAAGGACATCATTGCGTCTGGCGACGCGCAGACCAGCGAAGTTAAAGATTATATCCGGGACAAAATCCGCAGCGGCAAATTCCTGATCCGCTCGATTCATCAACGGCAGCAAACAATTATGAACATCGCGCAGCAGATCGTTTCACGGCAGCGCGATTTCCTCGAGCACGGTCCATCGCATCTGAAGCCGATGACAATGGCAGAAGTCGCCGAAACCGTCGGCGTGCATGAGACCACTGTTAGTCGCGCGGTATCCGGCAAATACATGGCCACGCCCCAGGGGGTTTTCGAAATGAAATACTTTTTTACAGGCGGGTATCAAACTGCGACCGGTGAATCGCTGAGCAATACCAGCGTGAAACAAGCCGTTCTCGACCTCGTAAAGCATGAGAGCGCCAGCGCGCCGTTGAGCGATCACGAGATCGTGGAGATTTTGAGCGAACGCGGCATTCCCATCGCGCGGCGCACCGTCGCCAAGTACCGCAGCGAGCTAAACATTCTGCCCAGCCACATGCGGCGGAAATATTAAAGTGCTGTGGACCGGCGGTTGAGCGTTAATGGCAAGTGAAACTCGGATCGATCCTGCGCCGGATTCGGCTGTGGCGGCGGTTGTTACTCCGGCAGAGCGCGCTGATGAGATATTTCTTGAAGGCCCAAACTCGCGAATCGCGGAGTTCTGCACGTTGCTGCGAGTCATGCGCGATTTCCTGCGCGGATATCGCGCTCTTCATTTCGTTGGTCCTTGCGTAACCGTCTTCGGGTCGGCACGAATCAAAGCTAACGACCCGCATTACGAACTGGCCATGAAGATGGGCGCGGCGATTGCCCGGCTCGGATTCACTGTGATGACCGGCGGTGGTCCCGGCATTATGGAGGCAGCCAACCGCGGCGCAAAAGAGGTCGGCGGCCGCTCGGTTGGATGCAACATCGAGCTGCCGTTCGAGCAATCATCCAACATCTATCTCGATCGTTGTATCCGGCTGCACTACTTCTTTGTTCGCAAAGCGCTGCTGATAAAATACTCCTACGCCTTCGTCGTTATGCCGGGTGGCGTCGGTACTCTCGACGAACTTTTTGAGGCGCTCACTCTGATTCAGAACGGAAAGATCAAGAATTTTCCGATTGTGATCATGGGCACCGATTACTGGAGGCACCTGATCGATTTTATCGAAGAAATGGCGCAGCGTGGGAAAATCAGCGCCGAGGATCTAAAGCTGATTTATGCTACGGATTCAGTTGAAGAAGCCATTGTACACATTCGCAGCAAGGCGATTGAGCGATTTGGTCTTAAGCGCGTAGCACACATGCGCCGCCACTTCCCATGGCTTGGAGAGCGTGGCTTTCCCAGCAAAGGTCCGGAAATTTGTTAACTGAAGAACGCCGGCTCGTTTATAGACCGTCGCAAAAATGCCAAAATACTTTAAGTAGCAAGGGGCAAACGATGAAAACACGCATGCTGCTCAGTTTATTTGTCGCCGGACTGCTTTGTAGTTGTGCTACGACAGACACCGGCACGCGAACTCAACCGAATACCCAGCCTCAAACACAACCGGGAGCGGTAGCACCGCTTCGGCCGGGCCACAACTGATTTACTCAACGGCAGGTCGTCAGGCCGCTCAGTTTAGGTCGTTGCGAGAGCAATGGGCAATTCGTCGGAACAATCAACGAAATCGCTTTTGGTACAGCTTCATATCGAACGGTCGAAAAACGTAACGGTTCACCATCCAGGGTGACCGGAATTGCTTCTTCAGAATGCACCTCCAGCCAGGGCGTTTGCCAATAGGAGACATACTCGCCATCAGGAGGAAGCTGTTGCAATTCCCGCGCGGCTGCGAGCAATGCGGTTGGCGAGATGTGACGAACGACGAGCACATCCAGCAAACCGTCGTCGATGCATGCGCGGGGAGCGACTTGGATACCGCCGCCCGTCTGACGCCCGTTCCCGACAATCGCCACTGGCCCACTGCCAGTAATTTCGCGACCCGGCAAAATGAGTCTTCGTTGATAATGATGAAGGTTGATCGCCAGAATTGCACCCATCACAGTGTAGGCGGCCGGACCAAGCAGGCGTTTGAGTTCCGGTAACGTGGTTGCAGTTATCTCGGCTCCGAAGCCAGAGCTGGCTGCATTGGCAAACCAATGGTCATTGGCCTTGCCGACGTCGATTGGTACCCCATCCCCCCTCATACAGAGCGCCAGCGCCTTCGCCGGATCACGCGGAATACCGCATCCCGTCGCAAAATCATTGGCGGTACCAAGCGGGACTATTCCCAGTATGGGTCGCGCGGCCCCCGAAAGATTCATCAAGCCGTGAAGGACCTCGTTCAAGGTCCCGTCACCACCGGCAGCAATTATCATATCAACTTCGCCCGCTTCCGACACGAATCGGTGCGCGTCTCCCTTTTCCCACGTCAGTCGCACTTCGATGCGATGCCCCGTTGCTCGTTGCCGAGCGACTGCCGCACGGAGGGCATCATTGCCGGCTACTTTCCCGTTGAGAATCAAGTGAACCCTTTTGCTTCTTGCTTTGCTTTTCATCGAGACCGCCGCGATGGCTTAAAAAAGTGTTCGTCTTACAAGAGGAATCGGCAAGTCCGGCAATAAAAAATGGGAGTCCAGTCGTAATTGGTGCTCGCTTCAGTTCTGTTGTGATCGCCAGGCGAATCGCGGAGATTGATCTGTGAATGTCGCGATCTTCAGCGCAAAAAAATACGACCGGGAATTTCTCAACGCGGCGAATGCTTCGGGTCACCAATTGCGATTTTTCGAGCCGCATCTGAACGAGGAGACTGCTGGTCTCGCCACGGGATTCGATGCGGTGTGCGTGTTTGTGAATGACCAGGTGAACGCTGCGGTGATTGCGAAGCTGCATTCGTTAGGCATCCGACTGATCGCATTGCGCTGCGCCGGTTACAACAATGTCGATCTCGCCGCCGCGACAAAGCACGGCATCACGGTGGTGCGTGTCCCCGCGTACTCGCCTTACGCAGTGGCCGAGCACTCGATCGCTCTTATACTGGCGCTCAACCGAAAAGTGCATCGCGCGTATAATCGCGTCCGAGAAGGTAATTTCGCTCTCGACGGTTTGGTGGGGTTTGACATGAGCGGCAAAACAGTCGGCGTGATCGGCACAGGACAAATTGGGACCGTGGTGGCGAAAATTCTTACCGGATTTGGTTGTCCGACTTTGGCCTTTGATCCAATTCCAAATCCGACCTGTCGTTCTCTCGGTGTGCGGTACGTCGAGCTAAACGAATTGTTGGCGCAATCAGACGTCATCAGCTTGCATTGCCCGCTCACGCCGGAGAACAAATACATCATTAATGACGCCGCCATTGCCAAGATGAAGAACGGAGTCATGCTGATCAATACGAGTCGCGGCGGGCTCCTGGATACCGTTGCAATTATCGATGCGCTAAAAAGCGGCAAGATCGGTTACCTCGGCCTGGACGTTTACGAAGAGGAAGAAGACATCTTCTTTGAGGATCGCTCGGGGTTGATTCTCAGCGACGACGTGTTTGCGCGGTTGCTAACTTTTCCAAATGTGATCATCACCGGTCACCAGGCTTTCTTCACGAGAGAAGCCTTATTGAACATCGCGGCTACGACGATCGACAACATCACGAGATTCGAAAACAATCAGCCGCTCGAGAAGCTGGCAGGATAATTCCGATGCAACCGAATCAGATGGCAGCTCTTCCACCGACACTTCAAGTTCTGGGTTTTGCTTCGCAAAAAATTGCGTGGCAGTTTCCGCGGCATACCCGCAACGGATGCCGTTTCCTCGAAGAGGTTTTTGTAAATGGAAACTAGAATTGTCGTAGGCATGATTGCCGCGTTTACCGTTTCGAGCGCGATGGTGAGCGCTGAACCGCAACGGCCACAATTCGACGTGCCGGCAAAGGATTCTGCCAAGGCCGAGGAACTGGGGAACCAGCTCGCGAACCTTTCACGCAGAGTGGATCCAAACGAAGCGCAGCTCCTGGCAGAATGCGCTTACGCCACGGTGGCGCAACTAAGGCAGGAATATCGGCCCTTTGGCACGCCGATCTTTAACAATTTTCTCGTCTATCATGGCTGGAGGAAACGCGGCTATTGCTGGCAATGGACCGAGGACCTGCTTCTTGCCCTGGACAAGCTGAAACTCAAGACCCTTGAACTTCACTGGGCGGACGCCTACCGGGAGACGTGGCAGGAGAACAATTGTCTCGTCGTCACTGCAAAAGGACAGGCGTTTGAGCACGGGATGATTCTTGAGTGCTGGCGTCATTTTGGGAATCTCCGTTGGAACCTGGTCCCGTCAGATCAGGACCGATACTACGAGAACGCCGAATGGGCGGAAAAGGTGCGCGCACGCGCAGCGTCAAAAACGTCCCGACCCAATCATGGTGTTGCGTTCCAAACGCGAGTTGCTCCGACCTCGAAAGCCGGAGATTAGCATTTGCTCCGAGATAACTCTTTTCGGGGAGCGGTCGCCACGGCGACCTGGCGATTGGCGCCCTCGCCAATTGGCGGGAAGTATGCGACGCGCCAAATGCCGGATACCATTGGGATACTTCGCGGCGAGGCGCCGCAAACAACACGCGAGGCGGGTGCGCTCCCCAGAAAGTTGCTTGCGCAAACCCAACGATTGCCACAAGCTTCGAAGCCGATGAACAGCTCAGGCCGTTCACAAACCTGCGTGCGTGTTCTCATTGCGGCCGTTCTGTTTGCCGCGTTTTCATGGACACTTCTCGTCAGCGTCTCGCCGCGATTACACGGATACATCCACCACGACGCAAATCGCACTGACCACGTCTGCGCGATTACGCTGATTGCGTCAGGTAGTTACGAGCATGCGGGTCAACCGCCGGTTATCAGTGCCCCGCAATTTGACGTTTCCTTCTCTGCAACCACATCGCTCACCTCCACTTGGGTTGAGCCACTCTTTCTTAACGCGCACATCTTCGAGCACGCGCCGCCCGCACACTCCTGATCCGTTGGTTCTTCCTGCCTTGTGCGGGCAGCGGTGTTCAGTGCGTTCCTCACGCCGCTGAATCAACGCGCGCGGA
>DATFXP010000149.1:0-4836 GCA_035315785.1 Candidatus Udaeobacter sp.
GTCATGCACGGTTACGAAGTCCGGATGGCACAATGATCCGGCCAACGGATTCTTAGTCCGCTGTTTTACCCAAGCGGAAGCGTTGCGTCTTGAGCGACTACGTCAGGCGACCTCCGCTTCGCTCGCCCAGAAATAGTGCGATCTGTAGGTCTCGCAGAGCAGACGAAGGAAGAGTGCCGGATCGTCTTTCGCAAACACGTCGTTCGCGAGACCGACTCTCCGAATCGCTGGACGCTCCAGCAAGCGCTTCAGCAGCTTTGCGTCCTGCTCATCCTTCGCCTTCGCAGTCGTCACGCGCTTTCCGTCGAGGCGCAGCTCGCCGATCACTTCGGGCTTGGTCTGCATCCGATAGATTTTAACGCACAACATCTCTTCAGATCTATCCCTCAGGCTCCACCGACAATCTTCGCAGAGGATTTGTGCCGATGTCCCGAGGGAGAAAAACAAGCCTCGGCGAGTTTTTCCACCGAGGCTTTTGTTCTTAGCGCGTTTATTTGCTGTGGGACGTGCGGAATTCAGCCAACTCGGTCGAGTTACTGATCTTCGTGATGAACCACGGTTCCGGTCCGATACTTGTCGTCACCTGCTCTTGGATCGCCTTGCCGATTGGCGTCGGCCCGAAGGCAATCGAGTGACCCGCCTTGGCCACGGTGATGTAGTTTTGGCCTCTGTTTTGACAGAGGAACAACCCCTGTTCGCCGTCAAGCAAACTAGCGAGATCCAGCCCGCTTACCGGCACATTGATTTCTAGTTTCATTTGCCTTATTCCCTTCCTTTTTATTTTAAACAACAAACCTCGAGAATCGCTCGATATCTGCCAAGGTATCTTAAGTTCTATTTTTTGGCTGCTGTCCGTCAGTCGTTCGACCCTCAATTCGCAATCCCGCACTGGATTCTACGCACGGCGCCGCCGTGCTGACGTTTCGCGGTTTTGTTCTCATCTCGGCGTGTTGCGTTCCTTTCGGCGACGCCCGTGCAAAAAATTGCGAAGAATTCAGGCGGCCTTAATCTAAATATTGCGGGAGCCAAGCTCACGGGATCGCTTGGCAACGCTTGGGGCGGTCATTTCTACCTTTCTTGGTGATCGCCCGACTTTTATTCTCGACAGGAGTTCACCACTCCTTGAACTCGCCCTTGTGCTGGTGCGTGTCGATCACGCTGCCGGTGTAGTATAGTTAAGAAAAGAAACTTCTGCCGCGCCCATTACTCCGGCCTTTTCCATGGCGTGGTGCAGATCGTCCGACTCAACGAATGCCCTCGCCTTATGGACGTCTTCTATCGAAAAAAACAGCGTCACTTCGTTTGAGTCGTCGGCGTTACGGAAAAGATAGATCTCTTTTAGTCCGGCCTTCTGCCGCGCCGACAGGTCCGCGTCATATCCTGATTTCCATTTAGCGAAATCAAAGACTTTGTAACGAACCAATAGGTGCATGATGATTCAATGTCCTTAGTGGCCTGTCACTCTATTCACCATTCTTTGAAATCGCCTTTGTGTTCGTGCGTCTGGGTCACGTGTGTCCATTTCAGGTTGTGACGCCGAAGCGTTTTAAGATGGCAGCGGTGACAAGATAAGCCGCAACCATAAGTAAAACCGACGTCGGCAACGCCACCGCGAATCCAATTCCGCGTCTCAGCAATAGCGGTAGTGCGACAAACAGTATCAGTGATGGAATAACGAGCCACAAGATGCTCCACGACAAATCGGCAACTCGTGTTGCGTCGTGTGTTTCAGCGTAAAGCCAGATGAAGGCAAGCAACGATGTAAGCGGGAGCGAGGCGAGCACGGCGCCCCAAAATGTGCCGCCGCGTTTCGACAGCTCGGTCACGGCAACGATGACCAGAGCAGAAATGAAAACCTTCAGGAAATAGAGCGTCATGTATCGCGCCAGAGATTGAATCACACTGCACCGTGTGCCGTAAAGCGTGGAGGGATCGTTGCGAGCGAACTGAACCGTCGGGTGCACCGCCAAAGTCCGCTCGAAAGCCAATCAGGAGCGCGAATTTCCTGCGTTTTAATGCGCTGGATGGCTCAGGATAGCGTGCGCGGGGCTTGCAAGCGCGTTTCAAAAGCGTCGCGCGTGTCACGTATCAGAATCACGTATCTCGAACTGAAATCTTAGATCATTGTGATGTAAATGAGACGCTCGTCAGACAACGTGATTAAACGACGCAGTTTCGCCAAAATTAAGCACTTAGCTCATTGCACGAGGCATACAGCGCGAATCTTGCAAATGGCTGTCAACTTATTGAGAACAACGCGTTCCACCTCAGATCGCTCAAATCGCTCTTGTGCTCGTGCGTTGCGATCACGTTACCAGCGTCATCGTAAACGCGAACCACCGCATCATGTGAGCGGCTGCTGCGCATCGCGATTGCCAAGACCGAAAACGCGCGAAGCAGTGACCTCATTTAGGGTTCTACTCAATAAACTTTTCGCCGTTCCAGGTCACTTTATGCAAAATCTTTTCCGTCTTCGCGCTTAGAACTAAAACCGTTCGGCTTTGTCGCCGAAAAATGAAACGGAAGTCCTGATACCTTTCATTCAGCTCACCGGAATCATATTCATCACGAACGGGAAAAATTTTGCGGTCTAATTTCTTCATTTTGCCATCCGGGCCAAGGTCGAAAAATTGCACCCTGACGCATCGGATGTAATCGGTTCCCTCATCCCCCTGACAAACTGCGAGCAACGGCCGGCCGTCGCGGTAACGAAACAACGCGACTTGGAAGTTTGCTTGGGCGCCATCGCCCTCTACGCTCATGAACCCATTTTTCTTGTCGATCACGTTCGCGTACTGCCTCCAGTGGCGCGGCGGGGTTTCTAGCGTGTCATCCGGCAGCAACAGAAAATAGTCCAAGATCGACACCGGTTCCGCTTCGGTCTTGACGATCGTGGGTGAACTTTGTCCATCGAACTTGAGTGAAATCGTTTCCGCGCCCCGCCAACCGTCATCGGTGATAATTTCGTAGTTGAGCTCCAGCGAAGTGGCGTCCGGCCACCGGAGAGGTTTGATATACACCCTGTCTTTCTCCGATCGAGACGCCTGGCTCGGGAGCTTTGGCTGCGGCAAATCGGGCAATTTGATTTCGCCAAAAGTGGCGCCGTTTCGCTGAAATACGCGAGTGCCCACAGTGTGGGGATCTGGGTTCGTTTCGCGGACATATGCGAATCGTTTGGAATCGCCCGACCAAACGAGCTTCGCGTCGGGCGCATAAAGCGCGTCTCTGTCCAGCTCGATAATCACTTTCCTGGTCGCCCGCTCAATTACCGCATCGCTTTGCGGAAACGGCTGCTTGTCCCCGCGCGTAACATGCAGAGCAAACTTTCCATCCGGCGACTTTGATTCAACATACTCATCCGCATCGCATGGCAGAAATGCGAACCAGGTTGCGAGCGAGATAAGAATAAGGGTGCGTTTCAGGACTTCGTAAACGTGGATCGGCGATTGCATCAGCGTTGTACATTCAAGCATTTTGTCGTTGCGGTGTGGAGAACAAAAGAGGCAGAATCCCGCTGCCGTGAAGCACTGGGAAATCATCGCTGACAATCTCAGCAAAGCCGGATGGAGCTGAGGCTGTATCTCAAATACGGATTAAACTAAAGTTTAATATACTAAGGTCTAATGGCCGAAACTGCCTCAAGTAGCTATTTTCCACGCCAATCCCCCCAATAATCGCTAAAATCTGTCCCCCAGCAGAAGCAATGAGCCGTCGTGCTTCACCGTATGGCGGCTTTTATTTCCCGCGGTAATGAAACGAAAAATAAAATGATCGAATACGTCGGAGACTCCATTGGATTTGCTATCGGATGGACGACCGTCCTAGTGTTTGTGATTGTTATAGCTTCGCTTTCTCTTCGACGGCGTCGTAAATAACAGAGCGTCGGAGACTAGAAGTCTCACCACTCTTTGAAATCGCCCTTGTGCTCGTGCGTCTCGATCACGTTGCCAACCGCATCATAAACGCGGATCACGGCATCGGCTGATCGGCTGCAGTGCATCGCAGCCGTGCACGATGGAATACGAACTCAACTGCGGATGAGATTGACCCACGGCAGGCGTTCCTCCGGGTAAACATCCTTCGTTGGCGGGAAATCTTCCGGATGATCGAGACTTCCAGTGGTGATGTCGATCTCGTCGGGCCGCCTATCGGTTTCATACGTCAGAGACGTTCCGCAGCCGTCGCAGAACGTCCTCCAGGCACCGGTATCTGTCTGATACCGCCGTGGCCTTCCTTTCACGAATTGGAACTGCGAACGCTTTACTATTATCCAAGCTACCGCCTGAGCTCCGGCGGCTCGTCGGCAGTTTGCACAATGACAATTCGTACGGACGCGGACCTCCGGCGACGCGCTGAAGCGCACCCCGCCACAATAACAGCCACCGGTAATTTTGTTCTTTTTCATGCTCGTCATCGCAAGCTTGGCCTCGTCAGATCAACACCGCGATGATCTTTGCGCGGGCGGACTTCGTAAACGTGCATGGAGTCGAACAGCGGTGATGGGGGCCGTTGGCTTCATCGATTGGTTAGAACTCACAAGTTTCCTGTTCTAAAAAACCTTTTCCACGTCTTTGACCGTTCGCTTAGGCAGCGGTATGAAAAAGGCCGTTGCGCTTCAATCACGAGGGGAACTCGTTAGGCCAGCCAAAATCGCGTGGAACACGTCCCGAACCACCAATGAGTTGGTTATTTCCCTCACTCATCACGTCGACTCTTGCGCCGCTGACGCGAGCGTGCGTAGAAGCGACGCGACTTGGCGTCGTTCCCGCAAACCGCCATGTCGCACCAACGCCGACGGCCGGCTTTCGAGCTATCAATGAATAGCCATGAGCAGTT
>DATFXP010000150.1:0-6728 GCA_035315785.1 Candidatus Udaeobacter sp.
GAAGATCAAAAAGATTTGATCAATACGGTCGTAGCGAGCGCAGGAATTGATCCAAAGGAAATCCGGTTTCCGAAAGGTGATGTGCTCGCGGAAATCTTCAGCTTCGTCGTGAATACAGAGATGCCGCTGGAAGGGTTGCTCGCGGAAAAGTTTCCGTACTTCCTGCCGCTGCTCGACAAAATCCAAGACGTTCGAGACCGATACGAAAAAAAGAAAAAGGCAACGAACTCGATGGATTTCGATGACCTGCTGCAAAAGACATTATTGATGGTTCAGCAGCACGAGCGGATCGCGGAAATCTACCGGCGTCAGTTTCAATTCATTCTGGTCGACGAATACCAGGACACGAACAAAATCCAGGCGGACCTCGTGGACGCGCTTGCGCGCGACCATCGCAACCTGATGGTGGTTGGCGACGACGCGCAATCGATCTATTCTTGGCGCGGCGCGAACTTTCAAAACATTCTCGAATTTCCAAAGCGTTATCCGGACGCGCAGGTGTTCAAAATCGAAATGAACTACCGTAGTGTACCGGAAATCCTCGAGGTAGCGAACGCGGCGATCGCTGCGAACGTTCAGCAATTCCGAAAACACTTAAGCGCAACGCGCGAATCAAAAACGCTCAGACCGGCCTTGGTCGCGCTCAATGATAGCTCCGAGCAAGCCCAGTTTATTGCCCAGCGCATTCTCGAGCTACGCGATGAAAATATTGACCTGAACGACATTGCAGTCCTTTACCGCGCGCATTATCACGCGCTCGAGCTGCAACTGGAGCTTTCGCGCCGCGGCATTCCGTATCAAATCACCAGCGGCATCCGCTTCTTCGAACAAGCGCACATCAAAGACGTGACGTCGTTCATCCGTTTCGTGGCCAATCCGCGCGATGAAGTTGCCTTTAATCGCATGGTGAAATTACTTCCCGGAATCGGCAACGGCACAGCTGAAAATCTCTGGAGGGCGTGGGAAAGCGGTCTCGTTGAAGTCGGGATCGATGATCCCGGCACGGAGAAAACGCCATCAAACGACGGGGTTATCTCGCAGTCGCGGGACTACAAGTTCGGCGAGCGCCTGCTTGCAATGCACGTCCCCGCAAAATCAAAGAAAATGTGGACTCAACTGGCGCACACTCTTGATGAGATCGCACCGGGCGGCGAACCGACTTCTCCATCAGAAATGATCACTTCGGTTGTCGAAGCGATTTACGACGATTATGCAAAAGTGAATTTCCCGAATTACCAACTCCGCCGTGAAGACCTCGACCAGCTCGGAGCATTCGCGCGCCAATTCAAAGACGTACACGAATTTCTGTCGCAGTTGGCGTTGATCAGTAACGTCGATGCGGAAGCCGCGCCAGCACAGACAAACGAGAAAGAAGCGGCGAATCTCTCCACCGTGCATCAAGCAAAGGGTCTCGAGTTTCATACCGTGTTCGTGATTTGGCTGACTGACGGCATGTTCCCCAGCAGCCGCTCGCTGGATACTCGCGACGCATTGGAGGAAGAACGGCGCTTGTTTTACGTGGCGATCACACGCGCGCGTGATGAGCTTTATCTCACCTATCCGCACATGCGCCTGAGCGGCGGCTACGGCGACGTCTTCCAGCGGCCTTCGCGTTTTCTGCAAGAAATTCCAAACGATCTCGTCGAAGACTGGCAGGTAGGACGAGGATAATTGTCCGAAGATTTCGCAGATTACACAGATGGAAACTGTTCGAAACAATCTGCGGTCTAATCTGCGTAATCTGCGGATCCCATGAATCTATCCCCAGAAAAAAAAATTGCCGGAGTTCTGGTGCCGCTGTTCGCGTTGCGTGGAGAAAACGATCTGGGAATCGGCGATCTCGGCGCGTTGCGCGAGTTTATTGATTGGATTGCAGAAATCGGATTCACGCTTGTTCAGCTTTTGCCAATCAATGAAACCGGTGCGGATAACAGCCCGTACAATGCCATTAGTGCGATGGCGATCGAGCCAACGAGTCTGCATCTCGCGCCAGGTTCACCCGAGGACTTAACGCCTGAGGATTTTGAAAATGCGCTCACGGAAGTCGACCTTCCAAGCCTGCGCGGTGGCCGCGTAAACTATCAACGAGTCAAACAACTAAAACAGCGCATTCTCGAGAAAGCCTTTGCGAATTTCTCCGCCCGCGCCAACGAACCGCGACGATCAGAATTCAAAAGATTCTGTGAAGAACAATCCTCGTGGTTGCACGATTACGCGCTCTTCCGCGTTCTGATCGAGAAAAACGGTAGCGCCGCGTGGAATCGATGGCCATCGCAGCATCAAAGCACTGAAAGTGCCCGCAACTGGATACTCGATCTCCCGCCCGACAAACAGGCGAGCCTCACACGACGCGGAGACTTCTTTTGTTACGTGCAATGGATCGCCGATCAGCAATGGCGAGACATCAAAGCACATGCGGAGCAGCGCGCCGTCGCGCTGATGGGCGACATTCCCTTCGGCGTTAGTTACTACAGCGCCGACGTTTTCTCGCGCCCAAATGAATTCATGCTCGACTGGTTCGGTGGTGCGCCTCCGGAGCCGCTCTTCAAAGACGATGCGTTCACGCAGAAATGGGGTCAGAACTGGGGTATTCCGCTCTATCGCTGGAGCGTGATGGGCGCGAACAATTTTGAATGGTGGCGCAAACGGGTGCGCGGCACTCGCCGGATCTTTCATCTGTTCCGGATCGACCACGTTCAGGGATTTTATCGCGTCTATGCCTTCCCGTGGCGGCCTGAGAGAAATAAAGAATTCTTGCCTCTCGACCAGCATCAAATGCTCGAACGAACTGTTGGCCGCGCACCGCATTTTATTCCTCGCGATGACGACACGCCCGAAAATCGCGACGCGAATAGACAGGAGGGTGAAGAATATCTGCGCGTCGTTTTGGAAGAGGCCGGCGCCGCACGTGTGGCCGGAGAAGATCTAGGCGTCGTACCTGAATACGCGCGACCCAATTTGCAATATCTTGGTATCGCCGGGTTCAAAATCCCACAGTGGGAAATGCGCGATGGAATGGTCATTCCCGGCGAGATGTACGACCGACTATCGGTTGCAACCTACGCGACACACGATCACGAACCGATTCGCGCTTTATGGGATGAAGCGTGCAGCCACCCCAACTCGGAGACAGGACAACAAGAGCGCGCGACACTCGAGAAGATCGCGTTTTTTTCTGGATTGAATCCCAAAATCGACCAACTCGATTACGAGAAAGATTTTTATCCCGTGGTAATGGATGCCCTTTTCAAATGTAACTCCTGGATTGCCGTGGTCATGGTCACCGATCTGCTCGCGCGCGCGTATCGCTTCAACGTCCCCGGCACAAAGGCGAACTTAAATTGGACACGGAGAATCCAGCGCTCGATCGCAAAGCTCCGTTCCAGCCGAAAGGAACGAAAGCGAATGCCGTTAATTCGCGAGCTGCTGAAAAAAACCGGACGCGTTTGAAGTTCGGGGAGAGAGAGCACCTTTCGTGCTGGCGCTGGCGCCCTCGCCAGCGCGAACGTTTAGTGAGTTGCCTTGCTGACAATGTCAGAGAGCGAGGGCGCGTGCGCTGCCCAGACGTTCCCCGCACGCTTATGTGCTCTTCTCAATCGGCGCGCCGACCTTGTTACCCCACTCCGTCCACGAACCATCGTAGTTGCGCACATTGTTCAGGCCTAACAAATAAGTGAGCACAAACCAGGTGTGACTGGAGCGCTCGCCTATTCGACAATAGACTACCGTCTCTTTGTCGGGGCTGACGCCGCATTGCTCGAAATAGATCTTTGCCAGTTCCGAGGCGGGCTTAAACGTGGCATCATCGTTAGTGGCTGTCTTCCAAGGCATACTCTTTGCCCCGGGAATATGCCCGCCGCGCAGCACGCCTTCCTGTGGATACTCCGGCATGTGCGTGATCTCACCCCGGTATTCACCCGGCGAACGCACGTCGATCAGGGGTTTACTGCTCTTGCTTTGAGCAAGCGCTTCATCGAAGAATGCGCGGATCTCCTTGTCGAAGCGTTTCTTCGGCACCGGATACTTTGTCTCCGCGTATTTTGGGATCTCACGCGTCATCGGACGCCCTTCCGCTTTCCATTTGTCGCGGCCGCCGTTGAGAATTTTAACTTTCTCATGACCAAATAACCTGAACGCCCAAAGCGCATAACACGCCCACCAGTTCGCCTTGTCGCCGTAGAAAATGCAGGTCGTGTCCGGCGTAATGCCGTGACGGCTGCAAAGCCGCGCAAATTTGTCCGGTGAAATGTAATCACGAATCAGCGGATCCTGAAGATCGGCCCGCCAATCGATATGCACCGCGCCGGGGATGTGACCGGTGTCATATAGCAAAATGTCCTCATTCGATTCGATGATCCGGAGCCCGTCATCCTTGAGATGTTTTTCCAGCCAATCGGTCTCCACCAGCGCTTCCGGATGCGCGTATTGATTGTTAGCCATAGTAGAGAAAATTTCCGTCCGCTTGCGCACGCGGGCAAGCGGATTCCTCAGCATGTCTTGGCGTAGACCAATGAATCGAGAAGCTGCCCGGCTTTCATCACGTTGTTCTTCAGTCGCGCCTCGAGAATAAAACCGGCTTTTTCCAAGACCCGCGCCGAGGCCGTGTTGTTCGCAAACGGTTCGGCGTACAATCTGCGCAGATCGAATGCTTTGAACGCGGCATCGCTGAAAGCTCCGACGGCTTCACTCATAATTCCGCGATTCCAATATGCGCGTCCAAGCCAATAACCGAACTCCGCTGTGCGGCGATGGATATCGCTCCCCAAACGCAATCCGATACCGCCTACTGCGCTGCCGCCGATGTCGAGGCAAAAATTTATCATCGGTTCGTCGTTGATTACGCGAGCGAGAAATATATTCGCGTCATCGACGGTGTATGGATTTGGAAAGGCATCCCGCAGATTTGCAGCGACACCCGTGTCGTTCGCGTGTCTTGCCAAGTCGGCCGCATCATCTGCGCTCCACTCGCGGATCGTGCATCGCGTCAGCACGAGCGGCGTCTTTAGCCCACGGTTCACTTCAGAATCGAATCGGCCGGATAAGCAACGCCGTTCTTAATGACTGTGTCGATATCAGAAGCATCGGCGATGTCATCGATCGGATTTGAATTGAGAATCACAAGATCGGCGAAATAGCCGTTTTGGAGATTGCCGATATGCGCACCAGTTTCGCCGCCGAAAAGTTTCGCAGCGTTCGCTGTGGCGCATCGCAGTATCTGCATGGGCGTGAGTGCGGCTTCTTTCATCAACTGAAATTCACGAAAAAGGGCCGGCCCATGAATGGTCCCGATGTTCCCCGCATCAGTGCCGGCGGCGATGGTCACACCCGCGTCCTCCAGTTTCTTTAGGTTCGGCAAAGCGACATCGTATGTCTTCTTGATTCGATCGAGCGCGGCCTTCGGATCAGCGAGCGCGTCCTTGACCCTTTGTGGCAATTTGTCCTGCGGAATCTTTGCCACGTCGAGTGACGCAATCACTTCCGGGTTGCCCCACTTTTGCTCCTCTGGAGTGAGATTCAGTTGGTGCGAAAATGTTCGGCCGTACCGTTCAAACACCACGAGCGTCGGACACAAAATGACGTTGCGATCCTTCAATAGCTTCACAAACGCGTCATCGACTGGTTTATCAATCACGCTGTGGACAAGAACGTCCGCGCCTTCTTCCACTGCCGCGCGCGCCGTCTCCAGCTCGGTTGCATGCACGGCGACGCGAATTTTGTGGGCGTGACTCTCTTCTATCGTCGCGCGGACGATAGGCCGGAAAGCATCGACGGGATGATCTTTGTCCACGATGTACCAGATCTTCACCAAATCCGGTCTTCGTTCCGCCAGTTTGCGCACGAACTCGCGCGCTTGATCGGGCGTATCGATCTTCACGATTGGCGGATCGCCGAGATCGAGTTTCTCGCGCGAGACGCTTGAAATGAGCGGGCCCGCCACGTCTACGCGCGGCGCTTTCGCAATTGCATTGGCCTTCTTGCGGACCTCGAAATTCCACATCGGTCCGCCAACATCAACGACGCTGGTGATGCCGCTGCGAATGTAGCGCGCGAAAACGTCATCGAGGTGCGATTTGATCCACGCGACTTCGTCTTTATACGGGCGAATGCTGTTAAAATCGGCGCCGTCCGGCCGCGTGAACAAGTCCGCCGACTGAAAGAAGTGAACGTGCGTGTCGATGTAACCCGGCAGAATAAATTTACCGACGCAACTGATCTGTTTCCCTAGCGTGGCAGCGTCCTGTCTGCCCATCGCGACGCGCTCAATCTTGTCCCCGTTGATAACGATAGTTGCGTTGGGCAATACTTTGCCGTCAGCAGGATTGATTACCGTCGCGCCGACGAGCGAAACCCTTTCGGCGCGGAGCGCAGTCGTTAAGAGTGAGAACGCGACTACGAACGCGATCCTAATTTTCATGCGAGAGATTCCTCGACTTCGCTCAGAATGGCAAAACTATTCCTTTGATTCCGGCACCGCTTTCTCTGCGGCTTTGAAGCCGATTTTCGAGTGTGTGCCGTCGCAAAACGGTTTCTCGGTCGAAGCGCCGCAGCGACAAAGTGCCATTCGTTTTTCGACGGGGAATTTGTTTCCATCCGCATCGATTAACTCCACTTCGCCCATCACGATGTAAGGGCCGTTCTTGATTGTTTCGATTTTGACGTGAGCCATAGCGCACAGTAGCCGAGCTGGAAAAATCTGAAACGTTGTCGCGGCGTTTGTGTCAAACGCC
>DATFXP010000151.1:0-12965 GCA_035315785.1 Candidatus Udaeobacter sp.
CTTGGGTTGAGCCACTCTTTCTTAACGCGCACATCTTCGAGCACGCGCCGCCCGCACACTCCTGATCCGTTGGTTCTTCCTGCCTTGTGCGGGCAGCGGTGTTCAGTGCGTTCCTCACGCCGCTGAATCAACGCGCGCGGAACGCAAAATCCATTCGGCGATCTCGCCGAGCCCCTTAAATCAGGAGTTATGAATGAAAAAAATATTTTTAATTTTGTTCGGGGTTTTTCCCCTATCCTTCGTTTGCTCGCAGGAACCTATGCCGACTGCGAGTTCATCGCCTACACAGTTAGTTTCAAGTACGAGTCCGGCTACAGCAGGAGATGTCGAGGCGTTGCGACAGCAAGTGCAATCTCTCACTGAGACAGTGAAGGCCCTCCAGCAACAAGTGAAAGATCAGCAGGCCGCTTTGCAAAAGGCAAACCTCACAGGTGAGTCGGGCCTTCCAGAAAATCCGGAGCCTTCTCCAATTGCAGGAACCGAGCAGTCCCCGACACCATCCGGCAGCGCTCCGCCACGATTTCCAACAGAGGACACGTCGGTGGTGAGCTCAACAACGGCGCCGGCCGGGTCGCCCGGTCCGGCTGGTAGCTCCAATCAGTTACCAGGTAGTTTCCCAACAACCGATACCTCGGTTGTGACGTCCGCCCCTGAAACCATTTCAAGCACCGGTGCTGGGGCATCGTTAACGCAGCCGATCACAATCGGTGGCGGCAAGGCTTACATGAACATCTCACTCGACAGTATGTTCGCGCTGGCGTATTCCAGCGCCGCCAATCTCAATGACATTGAGGTCGGCGACCACGATCCTCAACAGCGCGGCTTCAACGCTCGCAACACCGAACTCGCGTTTGACGGCGCAGTCGATCCTTACTTCGAAGGGTTCGCGAATATCGTTTTCCTGCTCGACAACAATAACCAAACCGAGGTCGAACTTGAGGAAGCATTCCTGCAAACGACGAGCCTGCCTTACAATCTGCAATTGAAAGGCGGTCAATTCCTGGCTGCCTTTGGGCGACTGAATCCGACACATCCTCACACTTGGGACTTCGCCGACACGCCTCTCGTCAACGGCTTGTTCCTGGGGCCTGATGGATTGCGCGGCGTGGGCGCACAGACTTCGTGGACGTTGCCGGTGCCGTGGTACTCGCAACTGATCTTTGCGTCCCAAAACGGACAGGGTGAGGCCGGATTTTCGTTCCGAAATCCTGGCGACAATGGAATGTTTTTCGATCGTATAACAACCGATCGCGCGGCGCGCGGCCTGCAGGATTTCGTTTGGATCCCACGCTTCGAAAATTCCTTCAATCTGAGCGACACGCAGACCGTATTGGCGGGCGTTTCCGGAGCCTTTGGTTCCAATGAGACAGGTGCGAATTCGCGAACTCAGATTTACGGCGCAGACCTCCTTTATAAGTGGAAGAGCTCACATGCCGAAGGTGGATTTCCGTTTGTGAAATGGCAGACAGAATTCATGTATCGGCGTTTCCAAGCTGGCCATGGCGCGGATGACTCTTTTCCTGTCGCCGAAACCTTTCACGATTGGGGAATGTATTCGCAGGTGCTATGGGGATTTAAAAAAGGATGGGTCGCTGGCGTTCGTGGCGATTATGTGCATATGCAGGATTCCACGTACACCGACGACCTCGATCGGCAATCACGCTGGCGGCTTAGCGCTAACCTCACGTGGTACCCGACCGAGTTTTCAAAAATCCGATTGCAGTACAACCAGGATTTTCTCGAGCAGAACTTTTTCCTCTCTGCCCGGGAAGTCGAGTCGGTGTTTCTCCAGTGGGAATTCATTCTCGGCTCCCACGGGGCCCACAAGTTTTAACTTATGAAGAAAATTCTTTTGCTCCTGTTGGCAGTTGGCACCTGCGTTATCGCAGCGCAGGCAAAACTAAACGTGGTCGCGACTTTGCCGGATTTCGGCTCACTCGCTCGCGAAATTGGTGGCGATAAAGTCGGCGTAACGGTCCTCGCGAAACCCACCGAGGATCCACACTTCGTCGATGCGCGACCCAGTTTCGTCGTATCGCTGCGCAACGCAGATGTCTTAATCGATGGCGGCGCAGAACTCGAGGTCGGCTGGTTGCCTCCGCTTCTGCAAAACGCGAGAAACCCGAAGATCGAGGCAGGTAAACCTGGTCGAATCCAAGCGTCACAAGGGATTCGGCTCATGAACGTACCAGCAAACGTCACGCGAGCTGCCGGTGACGTTCATGCGCTCGGCAATCCGCATTTCACCGTTGATCCGATCATCGCCAAGGCAATTGCCCAACACATCGCGCAATCGTTTTCCGCTTTGGATCCGGCCAATGCCGCGTTTTACCAGGCGAACTACCAGAAGGTTGAAACCACGATCAATGCAAAGCTGCAGGAATGGGGCACGGCGTTGCTGCCGTTTCATGGCCAGCACGTTGTCGCTTATCACGATTCCTGGCCGTACTTCGCGCATCGCTTTGGATTGAATATCGATATCTTCCTCGAACCAAAGCCGGGCATTCCGCCCTCGCCTTCTCACTTAACTGAAGTGATTGCGCAAATGAAAGCCCAGCATATAAAAGCGATTATCGTTGAGCCGTTTCATGATCGGCGGATAGCTGAAAAAGTTGCCAGCTCGACCGGCGCCAAAATTGTGGATTTTTCACAATTTCCGGGTGGTCTGCCCGGCACGGACAGTTACGTGAAGTTGATCGATGCTCTTGTTTCCCGCCTCTCAGCCGCGCTCAAATGAAGGCAAATCGTTTGGTAGGGCGCGACCGCCGGGCGCGCCGATTAATTCGCAAGCAAATGGAGACGGCTCAGCGATCCGTCCTTTCCTGATTTATGTGGGAAGTAATGTTTTGGCCAATCATGGCCTGCGTGCTTTTGCCGTGGTTGCTGGTTTACCTCGGCCTCCACGTCGTTCAGCGCGGCATCATTTTTATCGATATCGCAATGGCGCAAATGGCTGCGCTCGGAATTTGCGTGGCTATTCTGCTTCGCCTCGAACTGGAGAGCTGGACCACATTTTTCATCGGACTTGGCTTCACCCTCATCGGCGCTGCCATCTTTTCGGTGACGGGAAAGCGCGCGAGCCAAATTCCAGAGGAAGCGGTCATTGGCATTGCTTATGTCGTGGCCGCGGCCGCCGCGGTCCTCTTGCTGAGCCGGGCCGCAGAGGGGGACGAGGAAATTAAAAATATCTTGGTCGGTAATATTTTACTCGTGACACCACGAGAAGTTTGGGAGCGCTTCGCATTATTTGCGGCGGTGGGTATTTTTCATTTCGTTTTCCGTAGAAGTTTTCTCCTCGTCTCATTCAACCGTGAGCGTGCATATCGCAACGGACTCCGCGTGCGCTGGTGGGATTTTTTGTTCTACGCGGTTTTTGGTTTGGTCGTGACAAGCTTTGTCCGGATTGCGGGCGTGTTGCTTGTGTTCAGCTATTTGATCGTCCCTGCAGTTTGCGGGATCAATCTCGCGCAACGAACGGCGAATCGCTTGCTCATCGGCTGGTTCATCGCGCTTTTGGGAGGCGTCGCGGGCTTGTTTCTTTCCTACTGGTGGGATTTGCCGTCCGGCGCGGCGATCGTCTGCACATTCGGTGCATTGCTAATCCTCATTTCGGTCTTCGCGTTATGGCAGCAGCGTCGAACTCGTTCTGTAGCGGTTCAGGATTGAACAGGGGATCGCCGGGGCTCCGTATGATTCGCAGCAACTTGTCTAATTTTCTTCGCCATTGCTCCTGGCCGCATCAGTATATCTTTTAATAACTGCGGAAGCGCTGAGACACGTCACCTGAACAACACTTCAGCTGTCCGCGCCGAAAATGTAATGGGATACTGTTTTAGATTGTTGTCTGATGCATAGAACTGATCATTCCCGTTTTCGTAAGCCGCACGATTTCGTTCCGGATTTTTCGCATGCGGAACGGCGCACGCGCATCGTGATCGCTATCACTGCCGCGATGATGGTTCTCGAGATCGTCGTCGGACTGATGTCGAACTCAATGGCTTTGCTGGCGGACGGCTGGCACATGAGCACGCATGTCCTCGCCTTCCTCATAACGGCCGTGGCATACCATTTCGCTCGAACCCAATCCGGCAATGCGCGTTTCAGTTTCGGCACGGGAAAAATCGGAGTGCTCGGCGGGTTCACCAGCGCGGTCGTGCTCGCGATTGTCGCAATCTTGATGGCAGGCGAATCATTGCATCGGCTTTTCGTGCCATTGGAAATTCACTTCAACGAAGCCATCGGAATCGCCTGCCTCGGTTTGTTGGTGAATTTGGCCTGCGCACTGCTCCTGGCCGATCGCCCGCACGACCACGGCGACGGAAGCGCGCATGATCACGATTTAAATCTGCGCGCAGCCTATATGCACGTACTGGCCGATGCGTTCACTTCCATTCTCGCGATCACGGCCCTAGCGGGCGGGAAATTTTTCGGCTGGGCGTTGCTTGATCCGGTAGTGGGAATTATCGGCAGCGCCGTAGTTTTCTCATGGTCTTACACGTTGTTGCGCGATACCGGCGGGATTCTGCTCGATCGTACGCCGGCGTCATCAGATTTGCCCGACGAAATTCGTCGTGCGATCGAGAGCGATGGCGATTCGGCCGTGACCGATCTGCATGTGTGGCAGGTCGGTATCGGAAAATTTGCCGCGATGGTTTCCATCGTCGCCCACGAACCGAAGAGCTGTGATTCGTATCGAGCCCTTCTGCGCGGACACGATGAACTGGTCCACGTGACAATCGAGACGCACCATTGCCCCGAAGATCACGCGTCCGTGGCAAGCGCCTAAATGGCCAACACGCTCTGGCAGGTCGTCGCCGCTTACATTTTCGCCGTCGCCGGCGGATCGATCAGCGCGTCACTGCGCCTTAAGCATAAGCAGCTTTGCGCGCTCATCAGTTTCGCGGCGGGAACGCTCCTCGGGGTAACATTGTTTGCGATCTTCCCCGAGAGTTTTGGCGCGTGCCCATGGTGGGCGGTGTTGCTGGCGCTAATCACCGGTTACGCGCTTTTCTTTTTCATCAGCAAACATGTTCATCATGTTTGTCCTGCTTGTGCAGCCAGTCATTTCGACGCTGATGCCACGCGACATTTCAGCGAAATCGCCACCGCGCTAATTGTCGCTTTGGCAATTCATAGTATGACTGACGGCTTGGCTTTGGGGATCCAAGGCGCAGCGCCCGCGACCGGTGCGACGAAGTGGTCGCTTTTTGCTGCTCTGTGCATCCACAAGGTTCCTGAAGGGCTCGCGCTGGGCAGCCTTTTGATCGGCGCAGGATTCAGCCGCGCATCCGCGGTTGGATGGGTAGCGGCTGTCGAAGCCACAACGCTCCTCGGCGGCGTCATAGGATACTTCTTCCTAACGAACGTCTCCACCTTGTGGCTCGGGTTGATCATCGCGCACATCGGCGGCGGCTTTGTTTATTTGGCAACACACGCAGTACTCGGAGAAATGTTGAAGCATGGCAAGAAGCTCGTTTTGACGAGCTTTGCACTGGGGGTCGCTCTAATCGCAGCCCTCAACGTTGGGTTGCGGCTGCTTCTCTAACGCTACGCATGCACTCCTTTCACTATCGCGATTGTCATCTCCATTGTGAAGACGTCGATCTAACACGCGTTGCCGAGGAATTCGGCACACCGACTTATGTTTACAGCGCGGGGACAATTCTCGATCACTACAAGCGACTCGGCGCCGCGCTTGCGCCGCTGGATCACCTCATTTGTTATGCAGTAAAAGCGAACTCGAATCGCGCGATCCTGGACCTGCTCGTAAATGCGGGCGCCGGCTTCGACATTGTGTCCGGCGGCGAGTTGTTTCGTGTGCTCGCTGCAGGTGGCGATCCGGCCAAGTGCACATTCGCGGGCGTAGGCAAATCAGATGACGAAATCGGGTACGCAGTGGAGCAAGGCGTTTATAGCTTCAACGTCGAAAGTGAAGCTGAACTGGAAGCGATCGAGCGCATCGCCGGTGCAAAAAAAATGCGTGCGCCGATCGCAATGCGTGTGAACCCTGATGTGGACCCGCATACGCATCAGTACATCTCAACCGGCTCGCAAGAGAATAAGTTCGGCATCGCACTGAACCAAGTCCGAACGGTTTATGAACGCGCGGCAAGCATGAGCAACATTGAGATTGTTGGCGTCCAGATGCACATCGGCTCTCAAATCACCGCGGCCAACCCATTCGCGAGCGCGATCGAAAAAGTGGTACCACTGCTGCGCGACCTAAAATCTAAATTCGACATCAGGTTTGTGAGCATCGGAGGCGGCATGGGAATCATTTACCGGCGCGCACTGGCAAGCGGATCAGGCAAATGGTGGCACGATCACGCCAGCGAGCCCTCCGCGTTCAGTGTTCGTGATTACGCTGATGCAGTTGTGCCGCCGTTGCGCGACTTGGGTATCCGGGCCCTTGTCGAGCCTGGCCGTTTTCTTGTGGGCAACGCCGGCGTTTTGCTCACGCGCGTTCGTTATATCAAGCAAACCGGCAGTAAAAAGTTCGCTATTGTTGATGCCGGGATGAATGATCTCATCCGGCCGGCGCTGTACCAGAGCTATCACGAAATCGTGCCGATCGTTGAGACGAAGAGTGACAGGAAGAGTAGGAAGATCGACATTGTGGGACCGGTGTGCGAATCCGGCGATTTTTTTGCGCTTGACCGGGACATGCCCGAACTGAAGGAAGACGATTTGCTCGCAATTATGAGCGCGGGGGCGTACGGATTTGTCATGGCGTCGAACTACAATTCGCGTGCGCTCCCGGCAGAAGCGCTCGTCCGGGGCGATAAGTTCGCACTGATTCGGAAGCGACAAACATGGGAAGACGTCGTCCGCGAAGAAATCGATCCGGATTGGTAGGGACAGACCGCCGGGCCGTCCGCGAAGACTCGGGCTCGGCCATCACGCCCTACCACTTGCGGAATTTCGTGGTTCGCATAAATAGTCATCCTCGCCAGAAACGATGAAACGTCTCTTACTCATATGCTGTTTATCGATGGTCGCGCTCGGTCTGCGCGCCGCGCCGCCTGCAGGGGGTGAATACATACTCCTGGTTGGTGGGCCGTCGATGTATCAATGGGAAAAATACAAAGCTTTCCCGCACGATCATTGGTGGGCGAACTTTGTGCGGGCGGCTCGTTTGCGCACTGAGCAAATACGTAACCAGGCCGGACCGGACGCGAAGATCACATGGCTCATTTACAGGCAAGGCTATGAGGACCGCGCGAAGCAGGAGCACCAGGATCTGATCAGTTTAGTTGGTACGGTTCGCGACAAATTTAATATCAATCTCATTTGGTTTGGTCCCGGACACGAGGTCATCGATTACATCAACCATGGACAGCCGCGGGACCAGCTGAAGATCGCGGACTTCGAGTATTTCGGGCATTCGAACCGGGCGTGTTTCATGTTCGATTACAGCAACAACATCGACAGCGCATGTAAATCGTGGCTGCACGAAAACGATCTGAAACAAATTAATCGCCGTGTCTTCGCGCGTGGTGCTTACGCCAAGAGCTGGGGGTGCCACACTGGGGAGAGCATGTCGAAGAAATGGTTCGCAGCGACCGGGATCCATATGATCGGTGCCCTCGGCAAAACTCAGTTCATGATGGAAGAACTGCCAATCCTCATTTCTGAGGACGGCCGGTGGGTCAACTGATTTTCGATTGCGACTTGCGATTGCCGATTGATTCCCATTGACACCGGTCTTCAGGCCGGTGCTTCATCCAAGGGTAGCTGCTAGCCCTATTAACGGCTTCTCTTAGTACCATTAAGTCATTCCTCTCCGGAAAATTTTGCATCGACATTCGCGGGCGCCCTTGCCATGAAGTACTCGGGTTCAATAGAGCCACAGAAACCTCAATAGAAAGAAGTTATGAATTGGAAGAAATTCTTTTTGGCGTTCGTCGGGGCGTTTGTTTTCCTCTTCGTGTTCGGCTTCCTTTGGTACGCAACGCTAATGCACGACGTGCATCGAGAAGTGCCTACCCTCTTGCGAACGGAAGCCGATTTGAAGAGCTATTTCGGATGGCTTGCCCTTGGTCAATTCGTCATGGCGTTCTTTTTCACTCTGCTCTGTACTCGCTATGTTCCAAACGGACGCGCAGGCGCCGGAGCGATGCTGGGGCTTCTGGTGGGGTTAGTGTACGCAGGCCCACATTTAATCTCGTTCGCAGTCCAACCATTAACGTTTAAAATCCTCTTCGGCTGGATCGCTGGCGCGGTGATCCAATTCACAATCGCGGGCGCAATCGTCGGCGCCATCTACAAACCAGCGACTGAGCACAATACGCATGTAAAGGAGCGGTCGCGCTGACCGCCTTGAGCGAATTTGCCGCGTCTGTTCCGATTCATCAGACCTGCGTCGGCGCGGGAGCTGACGATTTGGAATCCGACACTGCCCGTTGGACGTTGAGCGTCGCGCGTTCGACGTTGATTTGATGAGCTCAAAAACTCCAACCTCGCTCGGCTATCGCATGCCAGCGGAATGGGAACCGCACACGGCCACATGGCTCTCGTGGCCGCGATGCGAAGGGATCAGTTTTCCCGAGTCGTTCGGTCGTGTCCTGCCTGCGTTACGGGCGATGGTCGAAGCGTTGATCGAATCCGAGCAGGTCTGCATCAATGTTTCCAATGGTGCACATGAAGTGGAAGCGCGGTCAGTCTTGAGCGGACTGCCCATGGAACAGATCACCTTTTATGGTGTTCCAACGAACGAGCCATGGTGCCGTGACCACGGCCCGATTTTTCTCACACGCGATCTCGAGCCGACACTTGCGGTCGTGGACTGGGATTACAATGCGTGGGGAAACAAATATCCGCCGTTTGATCTAGATGAAGTTGTGCCGACCCGCCTCGCTGAAATGCTGAAACTGCCGGTTTTTTATCCGCGCATGATCCTCGAAGGCGGCTCGATCGATGTGAACGGCAGCGGCGCATTACTCACGAGTGAGTCCTGCCTCCTGAACAAGAATCGAAATCCCAATCTTTCGCGAAATGAAATCGAGCAACGTTTGCGCGATTATCTCGGCATCACCGAAATTCTGTGGCTCGGTGACGGCATCGCCGGCGACGACACCGATGGTCACATCGATGATCTCACCCGCTTTGTATCTGAGCGAACTGTCGTCACTGTCATTGAAGAAAATCGCGCCGACGAAAATTACGAGCCGCTCCAGCAAAACCTCGCGCGCCTACGCGAGATGAAAGTCGATGGCCGCAAACTCGACATCCTCACGCTTCCGATGCCGAAGAAGATTGTGCGCGAAGGACTGCGACTCCCGGCGAGTTACGCGAATTTTTATATCGCAAACACGCGTGTGCTCGTTCCCACGTTTGCCGATCCGAGCGATGAAGCTGCAATATCCACTCTCCGCGAATGTTTCCCGGATCGACGCGTGATCGGCATCGATTGCCGCGAACTGATCTGGGGACTGGGCACGTTTCATTGCCTCACGCAGCAGCAGCCGGCGGTGTAAATTTTCTGTAGCGTCGCTCCGCGAGCAACGTTGTCGGCGGTCAGAGACCGCCGCTACAGTTTAGTCTGCGACCGGCGCTGGCTTATATCCGCTTTTCAAGATTGCGTCGTGCAAATCGGGTGGATGCGTTTTGCGCGGATCGAACGTGACGATTACGCGTTCGTCCGGAAGATCGACTTTTACGTCTTTCACCCCCGGAATGTTCTTCAGGCCCGGTCGCAGTTTCCGCACGCACTCATCGCAATCTTCACCTTCCGTGGCGATCTCGATCGTTTCCAAAATAGTGTGGTCGAGCCGTTCCGGAGTAAATGGATCGGCCGGATCGGGATCAGTAGGTCGTGCATGGTCCATCTTGTTTCGTTTTCTTATTTGACGCGTCACTTTCGCACAATGGTTGCCTCCACGCGGTTTCCCATTAACACCAAGCTTTAGACAGGTGCCACTTGTACGATTTCCGAATGAGCCGTTTCAACGGCTTGCAACCACCAACCCTCCCAATAAGCCGTTGAAACGGCTCAGTTTTTTCTAATACCAAAAGCACCGGGTTGAAACCCGGTGTTACCGAGACTGAAGCGATTGCACCGCCACTTCGCGCGCCACAGGTTCCAGCACGCGCCAAACGTTTTCGGCAAGGATCTTTTGGCCGGCTGCATTGGGATGAATACCGTCGGGCCCATTGAAAGACGGATCGCCAGCCACGCCTTGGAGTAAATAGGGGACCAACGCGGCTCCATTTTTCGCCGCCAAATCAGCAAACATTTGGCCAAATGCGGAAACGTAATCGTCGCCCGTATAACCAGGGAGTTGCATTCCTGTGATCACCACGCGCGCATTGGGATTTCTCGCCTTCACCTTATCGATGATTTCTTGGAGATTCTTTTGGATTTGATCAATCGGCACGCCGCGAAACGCGTCGTTGATGCCCAACTCAAGAACCAAGATGTCTATTTTATGCTTTAAATGCGGAGGCAAGCGTTCCAAGCCGCCCTCCGTCGTCCCGCCGGAGGCACTCGCGCTCGTCAGAAGGAAGTTCAGGCCCGCGGCACGCAGCTTTTTTGCAAGTAAAGCCGGATACGCTTCGCTGTGTTTGAGCATGAACCCCTCTGACAAGCTGTCGCCGAATACCAGGATAGCTTTCGGTTCGGCAGCAGGCGCGTCTTCCGCGAAAACCAGGGACATCATGGCGAGAAACGCTGCGACAGCGTATTTCATTTGGAAGTATACAACGTTCAGGGCAACCGCTCCGGTTGCCAGGGCTTGGGAAACAGCCGACCTCCTACCCCGTCTCTTCGCAGTTGGACGTTGAAGTTTTTCCGCGTAACGGTTTAACTCTTCAACCTTCAACTTTTTCCTATGGCTAATTTTGCTATCAACGGTTTCGGGCGCATCGGACGCAATGTCCTTCGTGCCATGTCACAAAAGCAGGTTGAGCGTGTTGTCGCGGTGAACGACCTCACCGACACGCACACGCTCGCCCATCTCCTCAAATGGGATTCGGTACATGGTAAATTCGACGGAGTGATTGGTTACGATGACGAAAATATCATCGTTCGGGGCCACAAAATCAGGGTTTTGAAGGATCGCGATCCAGCGAACCTCCCGTGGAAAAAACTGGACGTCGATGTAGTGCTCGAATCCACGGGCTTGTTCACGAGTCGAGACAAGGCCGAGCTGCATTTGAAGGCAGGCGCCAAACGCGTGTTGATCAGCGCGCCAGCCAAAAATCCGGACGTCACGATTTGCATAGGCGTAAACGATGGCGCTTACGATCCGAAGAAGGACAAAATCGTCTCCAACGCCAGTTGCACGACGAACTGCCTGGCGCCCATGGCGAAGGTGTTGAATGATAAATTCACGATCGCGCACGGATTCATGAGCACGATCCACAGTTACACCAACGACCAGCGCATTCTCGATTTTCCGCATAGCGACCTGAGACGAGCGCGCTCGGCAGCAATCAACATCATCCCGTCCACGACTGGCGCAGCAAAAGCGATCGGCGAAGTAATTCCGGCGCTGAAAGGAAAACTAAATGGCGGCGCATTCCGGGTACCGACACCAGACGGTTCGGTTACGGATTTCACCGCCGTGCTGGAAAAGGAGGCAACGGTGGACGCGGTCAATGCTGCGTTCAAAGAAGCGGCGTCAGATAAAAACTACAAAGGCGTGCTTGAATTCAGTGATGAGCCGCTCGTTTCCGAGGACATCGTTGGCAATCCGCACTCCTGCATCTTCGATAGCAAGCTGACGCTAATGATGGGCAATCGCTTCGTAAAAGTGGTCGGCTGGTATGATAACGAATGGGGCTACAGTAATCGCTGTGTGGAGTTGATGGAGATGCTGGCTGGGTAGTCGGTCTTGCTCATGCTCTTGCTCCTGCTCATGATCGAGTATGAAAATTTACTTCGACCACGAAAAACTGGATGTATATCAGGAATCGATTGCTTTTTGTGGTTGGGTCGGAGAATTGCTGGGTCAAATCTCAGCTAAGACGGCTGCCAAAGATCAGCTCGATCGCGCTTCGACCAGTCTTCCTCTGAATATCGCAGAAGGAAATGGCAAGTTCTCTAAAGTTGATCGCGCTCGCTTTTGGAAATCGCGCGCGGCTCAGCGCTGGAGTGTGCTGCATGCCTCGATGTGCTTGAGGTGCAAAAGCTTGTCGTTGCCGAGCGGATCCCTTCTGGCAAGGAAAGGCGAGTCCGAATTGCTAATATGCTTATGGGAATGCTGAAAAGATTTTCCGGAAGAGCGACGTTCCTGCGCGAAGACGAAGGACTTTATGCGATTGAGTATGAGCATGGGCAAGAGCAGGACTAAGTAATGGCGAAACTCTCTTTCCGTGATCTCGATGTCCGCGGGAAGCGTGTTCTGGTGCGCGTGGATTTCAATGTGCCGACGGAAGTTCGCGCAGGCAAAGTTCGTGTGACTGATGACACGCGAATTCGCGAAAGCTTGCCGACCATCAATTACCTGCGCGAGCACGGCGCGAAGACTATTTTGATGTCCCATTTCGGTCGACCCAAGGGAAAGCCGGCGGAGAAATATTCGCTTCGGCCGATCGGCGAATATTTGCATTCGTTGATTCATCAGCCCGTCATTTTTAGTCACGACACCATTGGTGACGTGCCGAAGAAAATCGTTGAGCACATGGAGAACGGCGATGTCGCCCTACTGGAGAATGTTCGGTTCCAACCGGGTGAGGAGGCAAACGATCCAGAGTTCGCCAAGGCGCTTGCCGAGTTGGGCGATTTTTACGTGAACGATGCCTTTGGCGCCGCGCACCGGGCGCATGCGTCAACGGCAGGTATCACAAAATTCGTGTCGAAATCGGCCATGGGTCTTTTGATTGAGAAAGAACTGAAGCATCTGCGCGATGGACTTCAGAATCCCGCCAGGCCTTTCGTCGTTATTCTAGGCGGCGCCAAGGTGTCGGACAAAATCGGTGTGCTAAAAGCATTGATGGAAAGGGCGAACACGATTCTCATCGGC
>DATFXP010000152.1:0-6437 GCA_035315785.1 Candidatus Udaeobacter sp.
CGGACAAAATTCGCGATCGCCTTCATCGTTTGCGGGAGCAGATCGAGGCGGGATCGCCGCGGCCGCAGTTCGAGCTTTCGTTCGACCCGCTCGGATTGATCGGGCCAGCGCTCAAACCGTTTGCCCAAAGCACAGTGATCGAGCAGGAACAACCGCTCACGTCACCGGATCGCACGATGCGAATCTTCCTGGTAGTGACGAATCAGACGTCGATTAGCGCGTTTGAATGCCAGCACTTGATGCGGCGCGTAAACGAATTTCGCAAAACCGCTGCCGAAGGATGGGACGGCAGCCAACCGTTGCAGATTCTCGTGACCGGTCGATCGGCGTTTGTGTCCGAAATTTCGTTGAGCATGCGCTACGATGTCGTCGCGACATTGCTTGGCTCAGTCGTGCTCGTGAGCGCGATTTTTTTCGCCGGGTTTCGACGATGGCTGCCTCTGGTAGGAATGGCGCTTTGCCTTCTTCTGTCGTGTCTGGTGGCGCTCACTGCGGGCCAGCTTCTTTTCGGCCGACTCAGCATGATTAGCGTCGGCTTTTGTGCCATTCTCGTCGGCCTTGGTGTCGATTTCGCAATTCTTACCATCGGATGCTATTACCAGGCGCGATCCGATGGCGAACCGCATCAGCAAGCAATCGCGACTTCGGTGGCGAAACTTGGACGGGCCGTTTTTTTTGGCGCACTTACGACGGCGGTGGGTTTTCTCGCGCTAGCGCTAAGCGGTGCGATGAGCTTCTCAGAACTCGGCGTTCTGATTGCGATCGGGATTTTCGTCGCCGGTCTGTTCATGTGTTCGATTTTATTTTTGTTTGTTCGTGAGCGACAAGGCCCTATTGGCCGCGACTGGTTATTTGATCTGGTAGCGAGATATGTCCGCGGGATTGCGCGCAGACCGGTTCCGATGGTGATGTTTTCCGGCGCGGTCTTGCTGTTGCTCACCGCCATCGGTTTTTCGCCCGTTCCCCCACTCCAGTTCGAAGCCAACACACGTTCGCTTCAACCAAAAAATATTCGCGCAAACCAGGCCCTTGATTCGATCATGAAAAAAATGCCGGTCCGCTGGGAACCGGTGCTGACCATCGTTCGCGGCACAAATCGCCAGGAACTGCATGACTACTGGCGAAAAATTTCCGCACACTGGCAGGAACTTCAGGTAGCCGGAAAAATAAAGGCTTTCACCACGCCCGCGGCGCTTTGTCCCTCGCCAATCTGGATGGAACAAAACCGCGACCGTTTGCATAGGATAAATTTTCACGAGGCGCGCGAAACATTGACCCGAACGCTCGAGACCGAAGGCTTCAGCGTAGAAGCCTTCGCTCCGGCGTTCACGCTGCTCGACGATTTACAACGCCTCGCGGATCCCAGTGTGCCATTGCCCAATTGGCGAGCCCAATTACCTGAATCATCGAGCTGGTGGTTTTTGATCGACCGCTACTTCGGGCAAGACCCGCTGCTGACGGCTGGATTTGTGATGACTAACGAACCACTCACAACACACGAGCAAAGCCAGGAGTTGCAACGCGATCTATCCGCGGGGGGCGTGCCTTTGATTCTCACGGGCTGGACCTTCGTGCTCGCCGATCTCCAACCGTGGTCGCACCATCAACTCCTGATCATCAGTGCGTTGATGGCTATTTTCGACATGTCGCTACTGGCCATTTTGTATCGCGACCTCCGTGCATGGCTGATTCAGATCATTACACTCGCGTTCGGAATTGGAGCGATGATCGCTACAATGAAGCTGTTGAACGTCCATTTGAATCTGCTCAACGTGCTCTCGTTTCGTCTCGTGCTTGCTATCGGCGTGGATTACGGAATTTACGTCGTGCTCGTCTGGCAAAAAACGCACGATATCGAGCATGACGTTGCCGGTGTATTAAAACCGGTCTTGCTGGCAGGACTGACAGCGATCAGCGGGTTTGGATCGCTCGCTCTTGCGCGAAACCCGGCGCTGACTGGATTAGGCCTTGCGTGTGCAATCGGCATTTTCTGGAGTCTGGTCGCCACAATTTTCTTCACCTTACCCGCAATGGCTGCGGCTAAACCCAAAGGCTAACAGGCATCGGGCAGGCCTCGTTTCGTTCCCGTACTTCCGTTCAGGTAAAGGCCTGTTAAACTAACAAACAATGCGCCGGCAGGGATTGCTGTGGCTAAATGCGATTTTATCCGTGATTCCCGCTTCGCTTTTCGCGGGAGCGGCTGTCGAGGGACGCGTCGAGCTCCCAAAGTCACGCTCGGCGCCGGTTCAGGCAAAACGGTACGAGATCGTAACCAAGGCCGGAGTTCTTTCGACGCAGCCGCCGCTGGCCGTGGTTTATCTTGACGGCAATTTTCCGCGGCCAGCTTCGTTGCCAACAAAGGAGGTGGAGCAAAAGGATTTGACGTTCATTCCAGCTCTTCTGCCGATAGAGCTCGGAACAAAGGTACAATTTCCGAATCTAGACGACCAATATCACAACATTTTTTCCTATTCGCCCGCCAAACGATTTGATCTCGGCCGTTATCGCCCGGAGGAACGGCCAATCCCGGCGGTGACGTTTGATCAACCGGGTTTGGTGACTCTGCGCTGCGACATTCACGAACACATGCGCGGATTGATCCTCGTGTTGAACACGCCGTACTTCGTGATGACAGATACTGCCGGGCGCTTTCGATTAAATAAACTTCCGGCAGGTCGCTACACACTAAAAGCGTGGATCGACAGCAGAACTACGCGCGAAAAGCCAATCGAGTTAAAAGACGGTCAGACACTGCACGTTGATTTGCCATGAGCGCCGCAGGTGCGTCGAGAAACAAAGAGGTGGCGAGCTTTCGTACCCGATTGTTCACCGCGATCATGGTGATCGTCGCAACCTTGACTGCCCTCAGTTTTTATCTGGCACAGCGCAGAGTCACCACTGATGCGGAGCGAAACCTGCAGCAAGCATTTCAAACCGAGCTTTCTTCGATGCACCGAGTCGAGGAACTGCGCCACGCCGCGCTGGCGGACCGCTGCATCGCGCTTGTAGCCAAGCCGCGGATTCACGCCGCGATCGAAGATAACGCAATCGATCTGCTGTATCCCAGCGCAAAGGAGGAGTTGCGCGATCTTATGGAAGGCGAGGAACCTCCGCCGGAGCAGGCAGCGCGATCTCTCCACGCCAGCTTTTATCGCTTTCTCGACGACGCCGGCACAGTCATCAAGCCGCCCAATCCCTCGGATGTTGGAGAGTTGGACCCAACGACAGAAGCTCAGCTTTCGCTGAAAAAATTGCCCGGCACACCCCAGATCGGGTATATCCAATCTGCTGGCGCGATCCACGAAGTGATAGCCGTGCCGATCTTCTCGACCGACACAGGGGATTTGGTTTCAGCGCTCGTGATCGGGTTCAAGCCTTTTGAGCTCGAAAACAAAAACACCGGAATGCAAAGTGGGATTTGGGTGGATGGCCATTTACATCTGCCGGCGCTTGCGGACTCTGCGCAAACGTCCCTGAACGAGGATATAAAAAGCGCGCTCGCTAATTCTGATTCAGAGCAAAACTATTTTCGCGTCGAAGTGGCTGGTGAACCTCAGCTGTTATTTTATAAGCGACTCAATCCCGCGTCACTGTTTCCACCCGCATACGAGATTTGCTTGTATCCCTTGGCTTCGTGGACGGCACAACTGCATCGTCTTCGCTGGCAAATCGGCGGCGCCGGTGCGCTTCTATTGCTAGGCGGATTCGTCGCAAGCCATTTCGTGGCGCGCAGCATGTCCGCACCGGTAAAGAAACTGGCACTCGATTCGGAAGAAAATCGCGCAGAACGAGAACGCGCCGAGGCGGCGCTGGCGTCAACGGCGCAGGAACTGGAGCGATCCACCAGATACTCAGCCGATGCGTCACACCAGCTGAAAAGCCCGATGACAGTCCTTCGGATCGGTCTCGAATCACTGCTGGAACGCGAAGGATTCAAGCCGGAAGTCTACGAAGAATTATCCACTCTGCTTCATCAAACGCGTCGATTAACAGGTGTGATTGACGATCTGCTTTTGTTGTCCCGAATGGATGCCGGTCACCTTCAAATCGCATCAAATCCTGTGAATTTAAGCGAACTGGTTGATGAATGGCTGGATGATCTCGGTGCGCTGCCTGACTCGCCGGATGTGAAAATTGAAAAGGAATTTCCGCGTGGGCTTTTTGTAGCCGGCGAGAAACGCTACACATCACTCATTGTGCAAAATCTTCTGGAAAACGCGCGAAAGTATAATCGTGCGGGCGGCCGAATTCGGGTCACAGCGCGTGGCAACGGCAGCAACATAGTTCTAACGATCGGAAACAATGGTCGTACGATCCCGCCGGGGGAGAATATCTTCGAACGGTTCCATCACGGTTCGAGTCCCGCCG
The DNA here is from genome assembly GCA_035315785.1 of Candidatus Udaeobacter sp. GTDB lineage: Bacteria > Verrucomicrobiota > Verrucomicrobiia > Chthoniobacterales > UBA10450 > Udaeobacter. Next base: position 4,369 of record DATFXP010000152.1, read on the forward strand.
CCGCGTCGGGTCATGGTATCGGTCTCAACCTGGCGCGCGAACTGGCTAGATTGCATGGCGGTGAGTTGCGCCTGGTGCGTTCGGAAAACGATTGGACGGAATTCGAAGTGCGCTTTTCCGCCGCAAACGGTGTTAATGGACTTACATGAAGGCGCAACTCTTCAGCCTGTGCATTTTCGCGTGCACGGCATGCGCTTTCGACATCGATGATGCTCTCGATCGGCTCGATAGCACGCTGACGATCTCCGGGTTTGAGAATAATTTTCGCGCGCGATTAAGCGGCACAGTCGATTTGGAGTTTTATAATTTCCAACAGCCCGCGCCGGGTCTTATCGATTCAGAAATCGACAATCTCTTCAATCCACGTCTCACGTTGTTTCTGGACGCGCAAGCCGGTTCGCAAGTGTATTTCTTCGCGCAGGCGCGGCTCGACCGCGGGTTCGATCCGAGCGACAACGGCGCCCAGGTTCGCCTGGATGAGTATGCGCTTCGAATCACGCCGTGGCAGGACGGTCGTTTTACTTTGCAGGTGGGCCAATTCGCGACCGTCGTCGGCAATTGGGTCCCGCGACACTTACCGTGGGACAATCCGTTTATTAGCGCGCCGTTGGTTTACGAGAACGTGACTGCCATTCAGGACAAGTACGCCCCCTTTTCACCTTTTTATTTCATTTATGCACCGTTCTTCGAGGGAAAATACGCATTCAACCCATTGATCTGGGGACCGAGCTACGCCAGCGGGATTTCTGTTTCCGGCAGGTTGGGCCGATTTGATTATGCCGTCGAAATGAAGAATGCGTCACTCTCCTCGCGTCCTGAGTCCTGGTATATTACCGAAAATGGTTTTGAAAATCCGACTTTTAGCAGTCGGATCGGATTCCGGCCTAACGAAGCTTGGAACTTCGGCTTCTCGGGTAGCGAAGGCCCATATTTCCGACGTGAAGCAGAATCCTCGTTGCCGCCCGGTCGGGACATCAGCGACTATCGAGAGTTTGTTCTTGGGCAAGACATCAGCTTCGCATGGCATCACCTGCAATTATGGGCCGAGTTTTATGAAGGGCGTTTTCAAGTTCCGAACGTGGGAGATGCGGACACGTTTGCCTATTACATTGAAGCCAAATACAAGTTTACGCCGCAATTCTTTGGAGCTGTTCGTTGGAACCAGCAAATATTCAACGCAATCGATACGGGCTACGGCGGTAAAGAAAACTGGAGTCCAAACCTTGGCAGAATCGACGTTGCCGCTACCTACCGCCTCACCACACACGCGCAGTTAAAATTGCAATACAGTTATCAGCATGAAACTACTGCTCCGGGCCAGGACAACCACTTGCTGGCTACACAGTTTACGGTTCGCTTCTAATCGTCCAATGTTGCCAATAAATCTGTGAAGATTCTAATCGTTGAAGATGAGCTCCCCGTGGCGCGGCAAATCGCCGCAGCACTGACTGAGGACGGTCATGATTCGAAGACTGTTCATAGTGGTGAAGCCGCATTGGAGGAACTCAGCAAAGGCCCTTTCGATCTCATTGTGGTCGATGTTGGCCTGCCTGGCATTAATGGTTTCGAACTATTGCAGCGCCTGCGCGCACAGCATCTTGCCAGCCGTGTACTCTTGCTGACCGGGCGGAGTGCCGTTGAAGATCGCGTCACCGGGTTGCAACTCGGGGCCGACGATTATTTGCCGAAGCCATTTGCCATGCGTGAACTGATTGCGCGCGTCCGCGCGCTCGGGCGCCGTTATCCCGAGGAACCAGTAATCTGTTTGCGCGTCGGCGATATCACGCTCGATCTGTCAACGCATGACGTTCACCGCAACACGCAGCGCATCGAGCTTTCTCCGCGCGAATTGATGCTGCTAAAGGTTCTTATGCGGGAACCAGGACGCGTGTTCACACGCACGGAGTTGTGCGAACGCGTGTGGGAGCACGCGCACGAATACGACACCAAGCTTGTTGAGGTATTCATTGGCAGGCTTAGAAAAAAACTCGGTGAACCTCCTCTGATTCAGACGATTCGCCACGTAGGCTATACCATTGGCCGTCCCGAGGGCAAAATTCCCGTTCGTC
>DATFXP010000153.1:0-7192 GCA_035315785.1 Candidatus Udaeobacter sp.
CACCGCGTCCGACTGAAGAGGAATTAAGACCTGCGTGAGTTGTCATGTTGAGCAAAGCGAAACATCTCTGGCCATTTCTGGATCTGAAAAGCTCTGCAGTGAATCAGAGATCCTTCGTCGTCGTGGCGACTCAGGATGACAGTTGGAAATGAGCGCGACCATCGAAACACTCGAAGCAATGGAGCGACCGCCCATGAGAATGGGCTCGCGGCTCGAAGGCGAATTGCTCGAAGTTTCGATGGGACCGCAGCATCCATCCACGCATGGCGTGTTTCGGATGAATGTGGCGCTCGATGGCGAGATCGTTCGTAAGCTTAAACCGGTCTTCGGTTATCTGCATCGAAATCATGAGAAAATCGGCGAGAACACCAGTTACCTCGGCTCGATGCCGTACACCGATCGGCTCGATTACTTCTGCTCGATGACTAACAACTGGGCATACGCGCTCAGCGTTGAAAAACTCGCCGGGATCGAAGTTCCCGAACGCGCCGAGTATCTGCGCGTCATTCTTGCCGAGCTAACGCGATTGCAGAATCACGCCTCGCTACTGGGTTTTTTGCTCAGTGACATGGGTGCGTGGGGCACCCCCCTGATGTACGCGTTCCGCGAACGTGAAAAAATCCTCGACCTGTTTGAGTCGTTAGCCGGTTCGCGAATGATGTGCGATTACATGCGTTTTGGCGGCTGCCGCGTGGACGCGAGCGAGGAGTGGCTCGCCGGGGCGCAACAGATTGTCGATCGCTTCCCAAAATTTCTCGATGAATTTGAGGAACTCATTCTCGGCAACGAAATCGTCATCGGCCGCACCCAAAATGTCGGCAAGCTTTCCGCCGAACTGGCGGTCAACGCCGGCATTACAGGTCCTATGTTGCGCGCGTGCGGTGTGAATTACGACATTCGCAAAATAGACTGCTATGGGTTTTATCCGCGTTTCAAATTCCGCATCCCGCTGGGGGAACACGGCGACACCTACGATCGTCTGATGATGCGGGCATTAGAGATGCGCGAGAGCGTGGAGATTCTGAAGCAGGCGTTCGCGCAAATAGCACCCGGCCCTATTGTGAATCCAAAAGTGAAGGTGCGCGCATTTCGTCCGCCAGTTGGCGAAGCGTACGGTCGCATCGAGGGCCCAAAGGGTGAACTCGGATTTTATTTGATCAGCGACGGCGCTCCAAACCCGTACCGTTACCGTGTTCGCCCGCCGAGCTTCATTAATCTGACCGTGCTTGAGGATCTGTGCCTCGGTCACACTGTCGCTGATGTCATGGTAATCCTGGGCAGCATCGATATCGTAATGGGAGAAGTGGATCGATGATTGGCACAGGCATACTCAAGGGAATGGCCGTCACGGCGCGGAACTTTGTCGGAAGTTATTTCGACAAGGAGCGCCTGATTACAGTGCAATACCCGGAGGAACGGATTCCTCTTCCGGAGAATTACCGGAATTTTCCATTTCTGATTTACGACGGCAACGACTCGCACGCGGGACTGCGCTGTGTCGCATGCAAGATCTGCGAAAAGGAATGTCCGCCGCAGTGTATTTACATCGTCAAGAGTCAGGACAAAAAGCCCGATTACATGGGCAAACCGCAGTTTTATCCGAAGGTATTCGACATCGACATCTCCGTTTGCATGAGCTGCCAGATTTGTGTCGAGGTTTGTCCATTCGAGGCGATCAAAATGGACAAGGAATTCGAGTTGAGTCAGCGCGAGCGGTTCGATCATCTGCTTCTACGCAAAGAGCAACTTTCCAAATCGAACGAGTACTATCACAAAATCCATCCCGTCGAAGCGGCCACCGTGGATAAAGGTCTCGCAGATGCGGCAACCGCGGCTGAGGCGAAGAAGAGAGCTGCAGCTGAAGCAGCGGCGAAGGCCGCGGCAGCCAAGGCAGCGGCTGCTGCAGCGGCTAAGGCGAAACCAGCAGCAGACGCGCCGTCGCCATCGCCTGGTTCTTCCTAAAGAACCCAGCCAGGCACCACCAGAATTAGGGCTCCGGGATGTTCTCGCGCGCATACCGGAGCGCGCGCGCCATCCAAACAAGCTCGTTCAGAAATTTCTCCACGCGACGCGTGTAAGCTGGATCGGTAATCTTGCCGGTCGTTGCATCGAAGAGCTTCCCTGCATTGCCGAAATAGACATCCCAGAAAATCGTTACCAGTCCCAGCTCGCGTAGCACGGGCAGCAAACTCTGGATCATCCGCGCGCCGCCGAACGGCCCCGCCGACACGCCACAAACGCCAACGGCTTTGTGCACGTATTCCGTCAGGTTTGTATCCAGCACATGCTTCAGCAGGCCTGGGAAACTGTGATTGTATTCCGGCGCTACGATGATGAGACCGTCGGAACGCTGGACTGTAGCGCAGAACTGCGGGTCCTTTAGCGCTTCGCCGGCGTCATCCGCGGGAATGGGAATTTTTCTGATATCGATCAATTCCGTCTTCATGTCGTTGCGCTTCGAGACTTCACCGAAAACGAAATTTGCCGCCGGCTCTGTTAGGCGGCCTTGTCGAGGCGTCCCGATGATGACCGGCACGAATACGGATCGGTTAAAGTCTAGCGCGGGCATATCTCGATTTGTCGCAGGAACCCGACGCAGCTTACAAGCGCAATTTGCCTGAAGCAGCCAATACAGCGAAGATCCTGAGCATCGCAATTCCCAGGGGTGGCGAAATTGGCAGACCGCGCCATACTTAGGATCGCCGAAACACGCCTAGCGAGTTCGTGTCACTCGCGCAGACGCGAATGCTCGCGACCGATAACGACCAATTTCGACACTGAAAACGTCAACGTGGAGTCAACCGGTGATCGCTGCCGTGACCGATCCCATCTTGACTTTTGCGCCGCCCGCTTTTTTCGGCGCATACAGCAAAAATTGGCCGCTGCCAAGATCAATGGTTCGGGACCCTTCGCCCACACTAAAGATAGTTTTCTCGCCAAGGCGTGTGATCGTTTGATCCTTGAAAGTCAGCTCACTGCGGGACTGGACACCGGTCTGCACCGCCGTGCCCTGGCGAACGTCGTCGTTCACTGCAGCCGGACGCGCTGATGCGCCCGATGGGAGCACTCGAACGTCCTGAATGACTTGGGTCACCTTGGCTTCTTTAAGCTCGTCCGCGCTAACCTCGTTCGGAAACCCGCTCGCAAGCGCAAGCGACGCGATCGTTAAAATGAACTGGGATTGGATATGCATCGTCCCCCTGTACTCAGGATTCGCGTCAAGTCTACCTGAAGCCAGGGACGTGGGCATTCGCACCGTCGATCTAATTTCCGACGCGTTGCCATTCGGTCGGCTGTGGTATGGCGAGCCAAATGCCGTCAGCAACGCAATCGGCTACGGGCAGCAAACAGCCGCGATGCGTTCAAGGACGACGGCTTATTCCTTGGTTGGTTAACCGATTTAGTGACTATTCAGGACGGTTTGCGGCGCGGGTCTGTTCAGCTCCACTTTGTCACTCACTTTTTGGATTTGCGCAGCCTGTTCTTTCAGCTGGGCCGTCAACACTTCCATCCCTTTTTCTTGCCGCTCGACGATGGCTTCTAATTCCGCGATCCTCTTTTGTTGTTTGAGCGATTCATCGAGCATGGCCTGGGGGTTGAAGGACACCCTGTTTCCATTGGCATCGACGCGGTTCGTGCCCACCTTTTGGTTGGTATCGGCCCACACCATTGGTTAGATCTGCCGGGCTTTCCTATTGTATTCAATCCTCGTATTTAGGTTTGTAAGCTTCTCAGAGAGTTGCTGTCGAAGCGCCTTCTTTTCCGTCAGAGTGATGGAAGAATCCAAAGATTTTCTTAGACCTTCAATCTGTCTCAGGAGTTCTATCTCCTCAGGAATAATATCTGCGTTCTTCAGGATAGAGTAACCCATCCTTAAATGTTCAGGCGTGGCAAAATAGGCATCCAGGTCAAGAGGCTCTCCTTTCCCAGGAAGATTGTCGAATTCTCCCCTTGCAATCGCCTCCTCAATTTTTTCATCGACGCTTTTTTTTAACGACATGGCTACGTGGGAAGAAATTGAACGCGCAAGGAGTTAACGCAACCGGAAAGCCGCACCTCTAGTTAGGGAGTCGCGGAGGCTTGGTCGGCTGATAGAGCGTTTCGTTGTGCGTGCGGATGAAAAACTGACCGCGTTTCTGGAACTTGAATCGGCGATTCACGCGCTTTTAGCGTTCGGGAATCGGATAATTTTCGCTTCGCGTTCCCCCTCGACTTTGAGCCTGGCCACGTATTCCTCCGTCAGGTCATGCATGATGTCGGCGATGGTCCAGCCGGTTTGATCAGCCAGTTTTCTGAGCTTCATCAGCGTGGTTTGATCGAACGCGTCCACTGGCCAGCCGTCCAGCGTGAACGGCGTGACGTTCCGCAGTGATGTTTTCACCGGCTGCGTTTCGCTGCTTTCGGCGCGGGCGCAAGAAAATTTTGATTGACGAAAGTGTGACGGAGATGTGACGCGAATTTGCTCGGGAATGCTCCTGTCACGGCTCTTTGAAATCGCCCTTGTGTTGGTGCGTCTCGATCACGTTGCCAGCTTCATTATAAGCGCGGATTATAGCATCATGTGAACGACCGCGGTTGTAACTGTTTGCATCCGCAGCATTCATCGGGCTGCTTTTTCCGAATCGATTTGCGCGGCTCTTCGCTCCCCGCTCTCTGCCTAACTACTAGCTCGCAGCTCCGAACTTCTCGACACAAGTCCCAGCAACGCAGTTCGTCCGATGAATTCACTCGCCTGGGTTGCGCGCAGCCTGGCGAGAAGCGCGTCGAGCGACCATTTTCCCGGCCCGTTGATCAGCAGATAGAGAACTACAATGATTTGCGCGTATTCCGATCGAATCTCGTGCAACACCGCCCAGATGCCGATCTTTGGTGGTGCGGGCGGCAACGGCAGAGGCGAGGTTCCCAGGTAAAGCGAGATCTTCGTCGAAAGCATCGCAACAACCATTTCAATCACGAACGGAATCGCTATCCAGCGTGTCAGCAGTCCGGCCATTACGAGAAGTCCGCCCACGATTTCGAGGTCTCCGACAAAGTCGGCCGTGAATATCGGAAACGGCATTCCGAGTTTCGTGAATCGTCCGACTCCTTGATTGACGTAAACGAACTTGAGAATTCCTTCCCAGAGGAAGACTCCGCCCGCCATCACGCGGAGGAGAACCGTCGATTCCGGCCCATCGACCGGCGGTTGACTAAGCCATCGCATAATATTTTTCATCGTAGACTTCCTTTCTTATTTAGATGTTTTCTTCAGGTGTTGGTCATTCATTCACAGTGCTAGACTCGATCCGTTAGATTTTATTCCCGCTAATGTGGCTAGGTAGGGCGGCGTCTATCGCTGCGGATCCAATCGAAAAAATGGGAAAACGCCGAACCCTGCTCTGCCAGGCCCGCTACTAGGGCAAAAAGGGCGCCCAACGTCGAACGTGCAATGGCGATAGATCGTACTCGACTTAGCCTCTAAGAATGTGGAAGCAGGTAACAGAATTGTTATTTTCCGAAACGCAAAGCCTATTCCGCTCAGACGCACAAAGTATGGGATCTTGCTGAGCGGTACATGTTTATTTCGGTCTAACGAGTTATGAAAAAAACTATCCTTTCACTGATTTGGGTCATGACTGCGATCGCAGTATTAAACGCCCAGCAAGTATCGCCAAACCAGACCACGACAACGCAACAAGCCTCGAAACCTAAGACAGCAGCGACGCGACCTTTGCCGCAACCAAGGATTCAGCCGACACAACCGACAATAGCAAACAACAATCCGGATGCTAAAAGATCGGCCAATGATCTCGGGCGCGGAAAACTAGCCGTTAACAATTCTGGCGGCCGACCGGCGGTTGATAATCCCGGGCATGCGAAACACGCCGATAACAATCCCGGGAATGGTAACACAACTGTTAACAACACGGATCGCGGGCACACTGCCAAACACAATCACGATAATTACGCGGAGGCCAGGCGCCGGTACCACCATGAACGGCATGACTGCGATTGGTGGAAACAACATTACGTAGTTATCGTCCTGGTCGGAGGCGGATATTATTATCAGGATTCCGGATATTGGTATCCTGCGTGGGGATACAACCTCAATTACGAGAATTACGAATATGATGGACCCATTTACACGTATGGTAATCTGTTGCCTGACCAGGTAATCATCAACGTGCAGAGCGCGCTCAAACGGCTCGGCTATTATGCTGGAGACCTCAATGGTTCTCTGGGAGTTGGCACTCGCCAGGCATTAACCGCGTATCAGCAAGACTACGGCTTGGAAGCCACTGGTGTCGTCGATGGGGCGACCGTGCGCGCGTTGGGACTGATTTAGCAAGGCAGATGCGGGGAGACAGAAGGCGGGATCATAGGTCTCGGCTTCGGCAGGTCTTAACCGTGCGGTCGATGTTGACTGGCCACACCGAAGCGCTCAACCTGGTTCTCGGGAACGGAAGTTATTGGGTCAAGGTGCGTAATGAGCGAAGACGAAGTCGTGATCTTTGGCTGCCTGGTGGCACTCGAAGCAGCTCTTAAGCATTGCCTTATCAGTTAGCGGCTTGCCGTTGTCGAATTGCGCAAACGCCACCCCGCCGGTTGCGGCATATTTTTTCGAGTCTTTTACCATGAATTGGATGTTCGTGGGCGGACCGGGAACGAAAGATTGGGCTTGCCCAAACACCTTGTTGTTTTCCTCCGATGGAACGTGACGATAGTGCAGAGCGACAATGATCGCGCCATCCGGCAACGGAAGTTTACCTTCACGGTAGGCGTTGATCGCGATATCGTTGCCCAAAACGGCAGCAAAGCTGTGCAGGTTGCCTTCTTCGTGCGCCATGGAGATTAGCTTCCAGTCGCGGTAGCCGGATGGCACGTCCTTCACGATCGGAATGGAGTCATGTGCAATGTTTTCAGATGCGAGGGCGGTGAACACAACGACAAGCGCCATCGCAGGGACTGTGAACAATGCGAACGCAAAAGCAGACTTTGTTTTTATAGAACCTCCAGTTGTCCGAACGAACCCAACGCTGCGGCAAAAAGCCAGTAAGATCAACATGGGAACCATATTCGCGTCCACACTCCAGATCGTTCGGGCCTCAAGGTCTAGAAGCTTGGGACCCAGCCTAAGCTGAATCGGGCTTTGCTGAGATTGTCAGCGATGATTTCCCAGTCCTTCACGCCCGGTGCCTTATCTATGACGTGG
>DATFXP010000154.1:0-3518 GCA_035315785.1 Candidatus Udaeobacter sp.
CCGTTTTTGTCCAGCCCAGCCGCAAGTCCAATCGGGTTTGGGAAAGTCAGACCAAACAAGGTGACCGGTTTCGGAGTCGGCCGAAAAAGCCTGAGCGGGCGCAACGCGAGGTCGAAGGGCGACGCGCGACCAAGCAATCCAATCGTGTGATGATGCGCGGTCTCGGCATCTAAAGAAAACAGCAACGGCCTAACGAATAGCTCGTAGCCGTTCTTCATTGATGCCGTCGCTTCAATTTATTGTCACTTTCCGATGCAAAACTGGCTGAACACCGAATCGAGAATCTGTTCCACATCAACTACGCCGATGACTTCGCCTACTTCGTGCAGAGCTTGATCGAGATCGACGGCTATGTACTCGTTAGATAATCCTTCACCTAGCGCAGTGCGCGCACGATCACATGATTCCAAAGCGCGGCGAAGACAATCGCGATGCCGAGTATTAATCGCGATCGCGCTTTCGGGTCTCAGGTTTTGCTGGTGAATGCGTGTCAGAATTTCCTGTTTTAGCTGTGGCAGTCCGTCTCCGGTCGCGCACGAAATTCGCAATGCAGGAAAATCCTTCCAGTCGCTGTCCTCCGGCAAATCGCTCTTGTTCAGGACGACGAGTTCGTTCGGATCGCTCGCCGCTTCGTTGAACTCCGAAAGCTGTCGCCAGTTGAAATGCGAGGGCTTGGCCGCATTGCGATCAGCGATGTGCAGACGCAAATCAGCCAATTGCAACGATTTCTGCGTGCGCACGATTCCTTCAAGCTCCAGTTCGCTTTCCGGCCCGCGTAAGCCCGCAGTATCGAGCAAGCGGATCGGCACACCATCCAAATTGACGGTTTCTTCGATTGTATCGCGCGTAGTGCCATGCGAATTGCTGACGATCACGCGATCATAGCCAAGCAGACGATTGAGCAAACTCGATTTGCCGGCGTTCGTTGCCCCATAAATCACTACGCGTACGCCTTCGCGCAGCACGCGACCCTGATCGGCAGTCGCGAGCAACACCGCGATTTCGTTTCGAATAGTATCGAGCCGGGCGCCGAGCGTTTCGTCTTCGTCAGGCTCAATACCTTCCTCCGGAAAATCAATCGATGCGTTGAGGTGTGCTAACAGCGCGATCAATTCATCGCGGATTTTTCTGATTTGATCGCCCAGTCTGCCTTCGAGCTGTTCGGTGGCCGAGCGCAGCGCCATATCTGTTCGGGCGCGGATCAAATCGATCACTGCCTCGGCCTGGGTGAGATCCATTTTGCCGTTGAGAAACGCGCGCTCGGTGAATTCACCGGGGCGCGCTGCTCTGGCCCCAGCACGCAGACATGCTTCAAGAACTTTCGCGGAAACGAGTGTGCCGCCGTGACAACTGATCTCCACCAGATCTTCACCGGTGTAACTAGCCGGTGCACGGTGCGCTGAAAGCACGACTTGATCGATCAATTGATTTTCTACACTGAAAATCTCGCCCAGATGCTGAACGTGTGACGCGAATTGCGACGGCGGTTCTTTGCCGCGAAAAATCTGGTCTGCTATTTGAATCGCGTTCTCGCCGGAAATCCGTACAAGCGCAATCGCTCCTTCACCGGGCGGTGTCGAGATAGCGGCGATAGTTTCGGAAACCGTCATGAGTTTCGGATCCAAATTGTAGGGCAACCGCTCCGGTTGCCAAATTTGGCTGCGCTGTCCGGACGCCGGGGTGCGGCGTCCCTACCCATGGTTTCGGATCACCTCGTTCAGCGCGGCAATTAAGTTCTTGTTTTCCTCCATTGTGCCCACGGAAATGCGGACCCATTCAGGCAAGCCATAGCCTTTAAGCGGGCGCACAATGATTTTCCGTCGCAACAGCTTCTGGAACACCGCGCAACCGTCGCCGACGTTCACCATCACGAAATTTGCAACGGCTGGCACAAACTGAAGCTGCATATCGGCAAATCGTTCCTGCAAATAACCGCGACCTTCATCTATAATCCGCTTGGTGTCGTCCAGATGTCCATCGTCGCCGAGGGCCGCGATCGCGCCGGCTTGTGCAACGCTGTTTACATTGAATGGCTGTCGCGTCTTGTGAAGCACGTCGGTGATCTCAGGCGGCGCAATGGCATACCCGATACGGAGCCCGGCAAGGCCGTGGATCTTCGAGAAAGTTCGGAGCACAACGACATTTCGCTCGTCGCGAACAAATCGAAGCGTATCGGGAGGATCATCAAGGAATTCGAAATACGCCTCGTCAAAAACAACAACGATCTTGTCCGGCACTTGCGACATGAAACTGTCGATCGCGCGCTCAGAGATTAATGTGCCGGTCGGATTGTTTGGATTCGGAATGAAAATGAGCCGGGTTTTTGGGGTGATCGCGTCCAGTGTTGCGTCGAGGTCTTGCTGATAATCCGGGCTTGGCGTTTCGATCGTGCGCACGCCGAAAGCGGTTGCCAGGAGTTTGTACACAATAAAGGCGTACTGACATGTGATGACCTCATCACCGGGGTTTAGAAACGCGTGCCCCACGAATTCGATGACTTCATTCGAGCCGTTGCCGAGGATGACGTTCTCAGGCGTTACTTCGAGTTTGGCCGCGATTGAGTTTCGCAAATAAAACCCGCTGCCGTCAGGATAAAGATGCGCATGCTCCAGCGCGACGCGCATCGCTTGGAGTGCCTTGGTAGAAGGACCGAGCGGATTTTCATTCGAGGCCAGCTTAATGATCGTGTTCGGATCGACGCCTAGTTCCCGCGCCGTTTCCTCGATCGGTTTCCCCGGTTCGTAAACGGCGAGATCACGCAAGTGCGCGTTGGCCAGCTCCCACACTGACGTCATGCGCGAGAGATTAGATACGATTGCGGTCAGTTTGCAATGCGCGACGATAAACCAGGCCGAATTGAGACGGTAATTTTAGCGCGAGTTCCCGGAATGGCCGTTGCTGGAACGTGTTCGGCTGTGTTCCGCTTGTTTCCGTAATCGTTGAAACTGGTCCTCCAGTTTCTTGAGATCGTTATCGGAGAGGTTTTCCAAATCAACAAGTTGATTGCGTGCGCCTTTCACTGCGCGAATTAGCTCGTCCAACTTGAGGTGCACTGCTTTCGCGTCACGGTTCTGCGTGTTCTGGATCAAAAATACCATGAGAAACGTGATCACCGTGGTGGCGGTATTGATGATCAGTTGCCACGTGTCCGAGAAATGAAAAGCCGGTCCAGTGACAAGCCAAACAACAATTACGAGAACGGCCCCGCAAAAAGCCCAGGCGCTGCCAAGCAAAATGGAAGAACGGTGCGCAAAAGACCGGAATGCATCGCTAACGACGCAAAAGATATCGCGTTCCTCGCCGTTTTTCGTTTCTTTTGCTGCCCGAGCGTTACTCGCCATGTCACTTAATCTTTCGCGCGTGACCGCCAGTTTGCGCGCACTACTGACCTGCTCCAGCAACGGCGAGGCACAAAGCGCATTGATTTCACCGCTGTTTTAGGGAAGACTTGGCCCCGAATTCATGCAGCAGGTGCAAGGGTTTTCACGTCTGCAGACCGTTCCATCTGAGCCAGCGAC
>DATFXP010000155.1:0-9909 GCA_035315785.1 Candidatus Udaeobacter sp.
GCGTAGAGCACCAGGATGCCGGTCGCACAGAGCGTCTGTGCAGTGACAGCGTTTTCTTTTCGTTTCAGAAGCAAACCGCCAACAACAAGAGCGGCTCCGACGATGAACCCGATCGCAATCCGCAACTCTGGCGGGATCAAATTGTGCTCGAACGAGTATTTCACGAAAAACGCGATGCCCAGGAAAAGCGCGAATCCGCCGATCCATGCGAACAATTTCGCGCCCATGAATTGCTCCCAGTTGATTGGCGGTTTGGTTGGTTTAGAGAGTTGCGGTGCCTTCGGGGCGAGGAGGTCTTGTGGGATGGGCGGTGGCTCTGGCATTGCCGTGGATACTGCGGGAGCAGATGTCATCGCCGAGATCCGTAGAGGAACGACTTCCACTTTTGTCTCGGGTGTCGCCACAGGCTCCTCCGGTTGCACAGCCGAAACCGTTTGCGCCCGCAGGTTGCGCAAATCGTTTTCGAGGGATGCCACTCGTCCGGCGAGATCTTGAACGACTCGCTTTGCCCGGTTTGCTTTCGCCAGCGCGACAAATGGCAGAACGAGAATCGCGATGACAAGACCGATTATAAGAAAACCTAGAAATTCCATTGGTTGTTGGGTTTGGCTGGATTACTCCGGCTTTGCAACAGAGGATACCTGCTTTGCGTGGCGACTGTGAATTGATAAAAATGGCGGATTTCATCGACTCATTCGATCATGAACATTCATCATCTGGAGCTGTTCTACTTCGTCGCAAAACACGGCGGCATCGCAGCAGCGGTCCGCAATATCCCCTACGGCATTCAGCAACCGGCCGTGAGCGGGCAAATCGCCAAACTGGAGGAATCCATCGGCACGAAGCTCTTTCAGCGGCGTCCTTTTGCTCTCTCGCCAACGGGGACGGAGCTCTTCGAATTCATCCGGCCGTTCTTCGAGAACATTGATGTTGTCGCCGAAAGGCTGCGCCAGAACAGTTCGCCGCAGTTGCGCATCGCCGCTCCGGCAATCGTGCTGCACGATTATTTGCCGCAAATCCTGCAACGCGTTCGGGAAAAATTTCCGGCGTTCCGGCTCTATCTCCACGAGGCGACTCGCACTGACGCCGAACGATTGCTTTTGGCTAGCGATGTCGATCTTGCCATCATGCTTATCGACAAAAAATCGCGCGCCGGCATTCAGGTGCGACCGCTATTGGAGCTGCCGTTGGTTCTGTTAGTACGCAAGAAATCCAAGCTGACGCGTGCTGAAGAATTGTGGAAACGCGACAAGATCGAGGAAACACTGGTGTGCTTTTCACGGAGTGATCCCGTTCATGCGCATTTTCAGCGCGGCCTTGAAAGGCTCGGAGTGGAATGGTTTTGCGGGATCGAAGTCACGTCCGAGCGCTTGATCCAGCACTACGTCGCCAACGGTTATGGTATCGGTTTAACCGTCGCGGTGCCCGGCTTCAAACCACCGCCGCAGTTACGCGCACTTCCGTTATCGGGCTTCCCGCCAGTGGTCGTGGGTGTTGCCTGGTCCGGCAAATTTTCAGACATCGGGCGTCAACTCCTCGCAGAACTCGACGTCGAAGCGGAGACGCAACGGGCGCGAATCCGAAAAAGCGGTCATTGACCCGCCGCAAAATTCTTCGGGACAAGATTTCTGTCGCGGTTAGCTCTTCTTTAGCTCCGCCAAATCTTTCAACACCTGCTCGCTGTGTTCGGCGGGTTTGACGCCCGTATACACCTTTGCGATCTCGCCGTCGGGATTAATGATGAAAGTGTTGCGTGCAGCGAGCTTTTGGCCCTTGTAATCCATCACCGAACCGTACTCGGTAGAAACCTTTCCGTCCGGATCGGCGAGCAATTTGAAGTTTAGCCCTTCTTTGGCGCAAAAATCTTTATGCGATTGCGCGGTATCGACGCTAACTCCGAGAATTACTACGCCGGCATCGCTGTATTTCGAGAGATCGCGCTGAAAATTCCGGGCTTCCAGGGTACAACCGCTGGTGAAATCCTTCGGATAGAAATAAAGAACCACCCATTTCCCGTGGTAATCTTTGAGGCTCGCCTGCGAACCATCTCCAGTGGTGAGACTGAAATCGGGTGCGGGCTTTCCAACTTCGGGCTGCGTTTGAGATTCTGTTGCCGCCATGCATGTGAACGTCGCAAGACCGACGACCGCTGACAAGATCGTGTTTCTAATTTTCATGATCCAGTTTTGAAGTGTAGGCGCACCGAGTCAAGGGCACCCTTGGGGAGAGCGCGCGCGCTCCCCAGAATGAAAGCTTGCGCTTGCGTGACAGCTTTGACTCAATAACACCGCTTTTATGGCGAGGCCGGACGTTGCCGAACATCTGCCAATCAAACCGATACGACTGATTCTGGGTGTGATCGCGTGCATCGGGATTGCATCCACACTCTTCACGCTGCTGTTTGGGTTCATGACCATTCCGGCCAACTCTGTTGGTGTGAGGACACGGTTTGGCGCTTATCACGACATCGTGAACCCGGGTTTGACCTACGCGATTCCGTACGTCGACGAGATTCACATCGTGCCTACACAGCGTTTGCAGAAGCTAGAGTTCGGTTTTTCCACGCCGGGCGCGACGAATATTTACCAGGGCGATGTCGAGTCCCAGGAAACTGAGACGATGATCACGGGCGATCTGAACACCGCTCTTGTGCCGTGGGTGGTCCAATATCGGATCACCGACCCGAAAGTTTATCTGTTCGGAGCGCGAGAACCCGAGAAAACGTTGCGGGATCTTTCCGAAAGCGTGATGCGCGAAGTCATCGGAGACCGCACGGTCGATGAAGTGCTCACAATCGGGCGCCACGATATCGAGACATCAACATTAAAGCGTCTCGCTGAGCTTTGTTCGCAATACGATTTGGGAATACAAATTCAACAGGTACAGCTTACGAGCGTGCGCCCACCGCCAGCCGTGCAGGCGGCGTTCAACGACGTTAATCAGGCCCAACAGGAAAAACAGACCGCGATCAACCAGGCTTGGGCGGTTTACAACGATGCTGTTCCGAATGCGCGCGGCCAGGCGAAAGAGCGCGAGAAACAGGCCGAAGCTTACGCATTTCGACGGGTGAATGAAGCCAAAGGCGAAGCGCAAAAGTTTTCGTTATTGCTCGCCGAGTATCGCAAAGCGCCGGAAGTGACGCGCCGACGACTTTATCTCGAGGCGATGCAAGCCATCCTGCCAAATTTACAAAGGAAGATCATCGTGGATGACAGCCTGAAGAATATTCTCCAAACGTTGCCTCTTCAGGTGCCAGGAGAATCGAGGGGCTCGCCATGAACGTGATCGATGTGACTCCGCGACCCGCTGCTGTGACTGCTGCGGTCCGTCTTTTGCAAAGCCCGGTCATGTCGATCCTGGGCATTCTTTTCATTCTGACCGCATTGAAATGGGGAACGTTACTCTTTGTCGTGCCGCAATATGAGACGGTGATCATCACGCGGTTCGGCAAGATCGTCCGCACAATTACGACGCCTGGGTTGAAGATGAAGCTGCCGATCATCGATAAGGTGCAGCGGTTCGATAAACGCATCCTCGCCTGGGATGGGTCACCGACCGAATGTCCGACCAAGGATAAACTATACATCATCGTCGATTCTTTCGCCCGATGGCGAATTAGCGACCCGACGCTTTACTACAATCGGCTAAATGACGAGCGAAGCGCGCTTTCGCGTCTCGACGACATCCTCGGTAGCGAAACGCGCAGCGCTGTCGCCACGCACGACTTGGTGGAAATTATTCGGGTAACTAAGGGAAGAAAGCCGGTGCGCGACGAGGAACTGGAGAAAACTGGCACGGTTCTGCCGACGACAATTCCCGAAATCGAGTTCGGGCGCGGCGAAATTGAGAAACAGATCACAGAACGTACCCGCCAGAAGATCGCCGACTTCGGCATCGAATTGCTCGATGAGCGGTTCAAGCGCAGCAAGTACAATCCGGCGGTGGCGGAGAAGATCATCGAGCGAATGTCCAGTGAGCGGCACCAAATCGCAGCGCGCTTTCGTTCCGAAGGCCGTGGCGAAGCGGCGAACATTAACGGCCAAAAGGAAAGCGACGTAGCCTCAATCAGCTCCAACGCCACGAAAAATGCGCTTGAAATTGAAGGCAAAGCTGATGCGGAAGCCGCGGGAATTTACGCGGCAGCGTTTGGCGCCCCGGACGCGCAGGAACTCTATTCGTTTCTGCGTAGCCTCGACGTAATGCGCGCCGCGTTTGAAAAGGACACGACGGCGGTCATCTCGACCAATAGCGACCTCGGTCGAATGCTGAAATCGATGGCCGCAACCGTGGCTCCCGCGAATCCGCCGCGTTGATCGCTGTCCGTCCGTCGTTGCAGAACTCAAGGAGGTGCAATGGCGCGCTGCCCTTGCTCCTGTGCAAATCATCGGCAGATTGAAATTTCACCTTAATGAAGACCACGCTTGCTCATCAACTTGCTGATTACACGTGCGCGGTGCGGTTCGAGGATCTTTCGAAGGATGTCGTGCACGAAGTGAAACGACGCGTGATCGATTCCCTGGGCTGCGCGCTAGGCGCATGGAAGGAAGAACCGTTTGTGATCGCGAGAAAAGTGGCCGCAGATTTCTCGGCCAAACACGGATCTACGGTCTTTGGTACCGACCACAAGGCGCCGGCAGACTGGGCGGCGTTCGCCAATGGCTGCGGTATTCGCTACTTCGATTTCAATGACACCTATCTGTCGAAAGAGCCTGCGCATCCCAGCGACAACATTTCGGCCGCACTGGCAGTCGCAGAAAGCGTGGGCGCTGATGGACGGGATTTGATAACGGCCACCGCGCTCGCATACGAAGTGCAATGCCGGTTGTGTGACGCCGCGAGCATTCGTGCGCGCGGCTGGGATCATGTGACTTACGGAACGTTCTCGACTGCCCTGGCGTCCGCGAAGTTGATGAAACTTGATTCGGCAAACACTCGGCACGCAGTGAATATTGCCGGTGTAGCCGGCGCGGCCATGCGCCAGGCGCGCGCAGGCGAACTCTCACATTGGAAAGGCGTAGCCTTTGCCACCGCGGCCCGCCACGGCGTTTTTTCTGCGCTGCTTGCCCGACATGGTATGACAGGGCCCGCGCCGATTTTCGAAGGCGAAATGGGGTTCGAGAAACAACTCGGCGTCTCCCTGGGCAATGTGGGTGAGAAATTTCGCGGATCGCCCACAATGATCTTGAAAACGAGCATCAAATATTGGCCGGCGGAATATCACAGTCAGAGCGCTATTGAAGCAGCGCTTTTTTTACGAGACCAGATCGGTGACCTCTCGAAAATTAAGGGCGTGCTGATCGAGAGCCACGACGCTTCAGTCGATATCATCGGGAGTGAGCCGGAAAAATGGAAACCGAAGACACGCGAAACGGCGGATCACAGTCTGCCCTACATCACAGCCATTGCGCTCATTGACGGCGAAATCACTGATCACCAGTTCGAGCCGGAACGGTTTAAAGACCCCAAGGTCTGGAAGTTTTTGGAGAATGTGAAAGTGGAGCGGAACCCGGAATTGAGCGCGATGTATCCGGACGCTGTCGGCAACATTGTGCACGTTGATCTTACCGATGGCCGGCGCCTAACACGTCGCGTCGATTATCCGCTGGGTAACGCGAAGAACCGGCTCAAAGATTCAGCAGTCGAAGGAAAATTCCTCGCGCTTGTCGAGCGCATCATAGGGCAGAGCCGAGCGAAAAAGATTATCGAACTCGTTTGGACACTGGATGAAGCCAAAAACGTGGACGAGCTGATGGAGGCGCTTCAGGTACCAAAGAAGAGATAATCTAAAAATTCTTCGACTTCGCCCGCAATGACAAAGGTTCACCCGACATGACAAGACAAACAAAAGCGGCGCGCCTGCGTGAGCTTATTGCGAAAGGCGCGATTGCGCTGCCGGGTGTACCAAACGCGGCGATGGCGCGACAGGTGGAGCGCCTCGGGTTTGACGCGGTGTACGTGAGCGGCGCGGGAATGGCGAATGCGACAGCTGGCGTTCCGGATATCGGTCTGCTGACGCTAACAGAAGTGGCCCAACTGGCCGGCTACATCGCGAGGGCGGTGAAAATTCCTGCAATCGTGGATGCGGATACCGGGTTTGGCGGTTCGGAAAATGTCGCGCGCACTATCCGCGAGCTTGAAGCAGCAGGTCTGGCCGGTTGTCACATTGAAGACCAGGAATTTCCCAAGCGCTGCGGACATCTTTCCGGAAAATCGCTCGTAGATGTTGAAGAAATGATGGAAAAAATCAAAGCGGCCGTAGCTGCGCGCCGCGATCCCGATTTCATGATCATCGGCCGGACCGACGCTCGCGCGGTAGAGGATTTCGATCGAACAGTTGATCGGGCGCAGCGGTACATCGAAGCGGGCGCCGAGGCAATCTTTCCGGAAGCATTGCAAAGCGCCGAGGAGTTTCGTGATTTTGCCAAAAAGGTCGGTGTGCCGCTGCTGGCAAACATGACGGAGTTTGGGAAGAGCCCGCTGCTTTCGTTTAAGGATCTGGTCGGATTCGGCTACCGCATGGTGATTTTTCCCCAGAGCGCATTCCGCGTATCGATGAAAGCGAGCCATAAGGTTCTGCGTGCTCTCAAGGAAGTCGGAACACAAAAGGACTGGCTGGATGAAATGCAGACGCGCGAAGAGCTTTACAAACTACTCGATTACGATCCGACCGCAGAGAAATGGCCGGGCTTGAGCGACTGACGATTTGTCGGCGCGCGTATCGTAGTTACAATCAGCGAAACAACATGGGTACTGAAACAAAACCACAATACAGCCCCGGACTGGCCGGGGTAATCGCCGGTGAAACGGCGATCTGCTGGGTCGATCCCGCTGCCGGGTTGATGTATCGGGGCTACGACATTCATCAAATGGCCGAGAAGGCCACTTTCGAGGAGGTTGCTTACCTTCTCCTTAATGGAGAGTTGCCGAACGGTAAGCAACTGAAGGACTTCACACAACAAATCGGGAGCGAACGAGCGTTGCCTGGGCCGGTAACGGAAATGCTGCGGCTGTTGCCGGGCGATACGCATCCCATGGACATGCTGCGCACCGGCGTTTCGATGTTGAGCGCATTCGACAAGGACTTGGGTGATAACTCGCACGATGCCAACATTCGCAAATCGATCCGGCTCATCGCGAGAGTTTCCACTTTAATCACTGACGGCTGGCGGATCTCGAAGGGCGAACAACCGCTGCCGGAGAAACCCGAGCTGACGCAGGCGGCGAATTTCTTCTACAAGTTCAACGGCACAATTCCCGAGCAATGGCAGACCCGAATGCTAGATACAATTTTCAATCTCTACGCCGACCACGAATTCAATGCGTCTACATTTGCCGCGCGCGTTACCGCTTCTACGCTAGCGGGCATTTATGCAGCGGTCACCTCGGCAGTTGCGACTCTGAAAGGTCCACTGCATGGCGGTGCGAATGAGGAATCGATGAAGATGCTTGAGGAAATCGGGACACCGGATCGCGCCGAGACATGGGTAATGAAAAAGCTCGGGACCAAAGGAAAGATCATGGGATTCGGTCATCGCGTTTACAAAGAAGGCGATTCCCGCGTTCCTGCGATGCGCGAGATCGCGCGCGACCTTGGGAAACGGACGGGGAAAGAGCATTGGGTGCCGATTTGCGAGAAGCTCGAAGAGGTGATGGACCGGGAGAAACAGCTTTGCGCGAATGTGGATCTCTACGCTGCGCCGGTGTTTTGGATGCTCGGCTTTCCTCCGGAGCTGAATACGCCGTTGTTCGCTGCATCGCGCGTAGCAGGTTGGTGCGCCCATGTGACCGAGCAACACGATAACAACCGTCTCATTCGACCGCGGTCGCTTTACGTCGGGCCAGAGCTGCGTCCGTATCCCGGCTCGCCTAAATAATTCCGTCTTCCTCTACTTCTTCTTTTCAGCGCAACGGGCAGACTAAGACGAAGAGGAAGCGGAAGAGGAAGAATTCACTTCGGATGGAATCGCAATCGCTTCAGGAAAAATATGCGCCCCGCAACATGTGCTTCGGCTGCGGGGTAGCGAACCCGGACGGTTTGCACATTCGTAGTTTTCTGAAGGACTCGGATGAATCGCGAGTAGGCGGCGAAGTGATCGCGGAATGGAAGCCGGAGAAAAAATACGAAGCATTCACCGGAGTTTTGAACGGCGGGATCATTGGAACGTTACTCGATTGTCATTGCAACTGGACGGCAGCGTACTATCTGATGAAACGCGCAGGCGAAAATCGCCCGCCTTGCACGGTTACTGCGGAATACGCCATCAAACTTTTGCGACCGACACCGACAAGCGATCGGGTGTTGCTCTCAGCCAAGGTTGTCGAGATCACTGATGACCGCGCGATTATCGAGGGAACACTGAGCGCCGGCGGAAAAGTTTGTGCTACATGCCGCGGAGTGTTTGTGGCGGTGAAGGAAGGCCATCCCGCGTATCATCGATGGTAGCAGTTTTACTTTTGTTGCTCGCTGCGAGTACGCCGGGATCGACCAGCGATTTCGCGAATCGGATTCTATCTATCGAGAAGCAAACCGGCGCTCGAATCGGTGTAGCTGCGCTGGATACTGGCAGCGGTAAACGCTTCGATTACCGATCGGAAGAACATTTTCCGATGTGCAGCACGTTTAAATTTCTCGCTGCAGCTGCGGTGTTAAAGCGCGTCGATGAAGGACAAGAGAAACTGGACCGGTTCGTATTGTATGGCGCAAAAGACATCCTTGAATACGCGCCCGTCACAAAGGCACATCTCAAGGATGGCGGCATGACGCTCGGCGCCTTGTGCGCAGCGGCAATTGAACAGAGTGACAATACGGCCGGTAACCTTTTGCTGGATACCATTGGCGGACCGGGTGGACTGACAAAGTTCGCCCGCAGCATTGGCGATGAGACGACGAGACTTGATCGGAAAGAACCGGAATTGAATAGCGCCATCCCCGGCGATGAGCGTGACACCACAAGTCCTGCAGCGATGTGCGCAAATATGCAGCGGTTAGTGTTGGGCAATGTGTTCTCCGAATCTTCACGACATCAGCTCGAAGATTGGTTGCAGCACAACGAGACTGGCACGCTCATGATCCGCGCCGGCGTTCCAAAAACGTGGATCGTTGGAGACAAAACGGGACGATGCGGAAACGGAGCGACAAACGACGTTGCCATTATTCGTCCACCTGGGCGTGCACCGATCGTAGTCGCTATTTACACGATCGGCTCGACATCCTCAGGGGATGATCGTGCTGCAAGTATTGCGGAAGCAGCGCGCGCCGTAGCGGACTCTTTGTCTCGGTAACTGTAGCCGTCGCCGTGTGGGCGACGCCGCGCTTCCCATAGGGAAGCGGCTACAGAATTACCTGCCTGAATTTCGCCGATGCGCGATGTGCGATGTTCGCCTTAGCTGTTGCTCATGAAAACCCCTGGCTTCCACATCGTTCCTCTTTCTACCGAAATTGCAGACGCAGCACGGCGCGCGGCAAAGGCGGGTGCAGCGGATCACGCAGTTATCACAGTAGATTCGCCCGAAAGCAGTCCGTGCCGCCACTGCCTGCGGTGGGCGGAGCCTGGCGAGCGCGTGGTTCTGTTTCCGTACACTGCGATTCCGTCCGGTCAGCCGTATTCCGAGACAGGCCCGATCTTTGTTCACGCCGATGAGTGCCAGCGCTACAGCGCGACTAACGAATACCCCGCGGACTTTCGCATCGGTCGCGTGTTTCGGGCTTATGATTCAAATTACAACATCATCGACGCACAAGTTGTAGATGGCAGCGAACCGGAAGTCGTAATCGAAAGTCTGTTCCAAAATCCCGACACAACGTTTGTGGATGTACGCAGCGTCACCCGCGGCTGCTTTACGTTCCGGGTCCAACGCGCATGATGCAGATGGTGTATGCCTACAGAATTCGCTGCTCGAATTTCGTCG
>DATFXP010000156.1:0-4955 GCA_035315785.1 Candidatus Udaeobacter sp.
CTTGTTCGTTTGGCTCCACGGCAGAAGATCGAATTCGATTTCGCGATTCTCGAGATTGTACAGAACCTGATTTGCGGCACATTTGCGACCGTTCTTCAGCGAAAACAAATCCTCCATGTCGTCGACATCGAAGTTTGAGACACCCCAGCGTTTTATCTTCCCGGCAGCGCGTAGCTTCTCGAATGTATCCACAGCTTTCTTGGAGCGGCGGCGTTCGCTCGCGCCAATGCAGGAGATAAAGATCGATCGCATCGATGCGGAGGCGTTTGAGGCTGCGATCACACGCTTTTGGCAACTTCCCGAGTGACGCGTTATGCGGATAAATTTTTGTAACTACGCAAACATCTGAGCGTTGTCCTTGGATCGCTTCGCCGACAACATCCTCAGCTCCGCCGTCGCCATACATCTCCGCAGTGTCAATCAAACTCATGCCAAGCTCGATTCCCAAACGCAGCGCTGCGACTTCAGTGGCGCGGTCGCGTTTGCTTTCGCCCATGCGCCAGGTGCCCTGGCCGAGCGCTGGAACACGGTTGCCGTCCGGTAGTGTGACGGTTCTCATCGTAATCCAATCGCATCTGGAAAGCGGAAGAAAACTTTTTCCAGAGACGCGTCACGCTTGCCTTGCCGACAAGACTCGGAAGTGTGACACCGAAATCGCTGTGATCCGCTGACGGTTCGCTGGCGAACCAGCGAAAGTGTTTTTCTTCAATGCGCGATCGCGCCGAGTCGTTCTACCAGTGCCTTGCCCTTTGCGCGGTCGTTGATGACGAACGTGTTGTTTTCGCCATGCGTTGACCACGGGCCGCGTGGAATTTCCTTGAAATCTACGAACCTCCAGTCGGTCACGTCGGTTGGTTTCAATCCAAGGAAATCGCGCACGGCAGGCGAAACATCGAGGCCAGCGCCTTTGTTGAGATTAGGTTTCGGCCGTTCATTTCCGAAAACGTACTGCCAGTGATCGGTGCGGAATGGTCCTGCATCTTCCCACTGCGCGTACGCAACGCGGTTGCCTTTGCGGATAGCGACCCAATGACCTTTACAGGTGGAAACCGCCGGGCCCTGATACGCTTGGTTAAACCAAGGAACAACGCGCGATGCTTCAGACCGATGGCCCTCCCTTGCTTTGTCGTTATATGGAAGCGCGCAATAAAACGGATTGAGTTTTGGCGTGAAATTAACGGGCATATAGTTGCTTCGACGAGCGGGATTAGGTTCGTCCATGCCGCCGTAGTTTTTGGTCCAGTCTTTGTCCCATGAGCTCGTTCGATTGGGCACTGGATTGTTGCCGGAGGGTTTCTCGCCGATCCAGAAGACGGTCGTCACGATGTTGCTTTTCCAAGGGCAACGCTGTCCTGGTTGGAGTCGTTCTGAGGCCAACTGTCCCCGGGTAAACGCGAGTGAACTGACATCGAGCACCCGATCGTCCGCTGTTTTCTCAGATTTTTTGTTAAACTTTGTTTTCGCGGGTTCTGCTTTCGAAGCGGCGCCATGTGCGAAAAGA
This sequence comes from Candidatus Udaeobacter sp., assembly GCA_035315785.1. Classification (GTDB taxonomy): domain Bacteria; phylum Verrucomicrobiota; class Verrucomicrobiia; order Chthoniobacterales; family UBA10450; genus Udaeobacter. The sequence continues at coordinate 1,502 of DATFXP010000156.1, forward strand.
GATGCGATGGACGAGAGCAGAACCGCAATCGCGTGAGTAAATTTTCCTGGTTTCATTTGTTTTTGTTCAAATGGCGCAAACAGACGTAATACGTCTTTTGTTTGACCGCGCGCGTGGACGCTGATGCGCGTCAGCCTGGGGGGATGCGCCTTAAAAAAGTAGGCCCTAATGTTAATGCTGACCCCCCGGAGTCAACGAGAATTTTCGATTAGCACGCGAACGGCGTGAAATGGTGCAAAGGTGGATCGGCTTCTCCCATGGCGATGCGAAAGATTTTTGCAGGAGGAGCAGGTAGTCGGCGGCGAAGGCGCATGTCCGCCAACGCGTTGAGGAGAACGCGTTCCACATTAGCTAAAGAAATTTTCCTGGATTCAAAATGTAATCCGGGTCGAGGGCCTGCTTCAGTCGGCGATGAAGGTCACGCGCAACTTCGCCGGTAGCTTGCGGCCACCACCTTTTTTTGGCCAGACCGATTCCGTGTTCGCCCGTGATCACGCCACCCCACGCGAGTACTTGCTCAAATAGATCGTCGAGCGCGCGCTCGACATTTTCGCGCACAGCGGCGTCACGATTATAACGATCTGCCATGATATTGATATGAATGTTGCCGTCTCCCGCGTGGCCAAAGCAGGCAATCGGAAATCCGTGCTTTGCTTGTAGCTTACCTGCGAATTCCATGAGATCGACGAGATGACTGCGCGGGACAACTACGTCCTCGTTTAATTTCGTTAGGCCGGTAGCGCGCAAAGAATTGCTGAACTGACGGCGCAACACCCAGAGCTTCTCGCAATCGGCTTCCCCGTTGGCTACCTGAATCGCGTTTGGCCTCTGGATCCCGATTAATTCGCGAATGGTCGCGGCCTCGCTGCGAACGCTCTCTTGCTGCCCATCCAAATCGACGAGCAAATGCGCGCTTCCTTCGGGCACAATCTTTGCGCCCAAATCGCGTCGCGCCGCGTCGAGGGTGAAATGATCGGCGATTTCGAGTGCCGACGGTAAAAATCCCGCCGCGAAAATCGCCTGCACAGCTTCGGCAGCTTGGGTCGCAGTAGCAAACGCTGCCGACAAGGTCGCGCGTGCAGGCGGAAGTGGTAGCAAACGCAGCGTGACCTCGGTGACAATGCCGAGCATTCCTTCTGAGCCCACGAAAAGACCGATCAAGTCGAAGCCGGTCTTGTTTTTGTGCACGCGTCCGCCGGTTTGCAGGACTTCACCAGACGCCAGCACAACTTCGAGACCGATGACGTAATTGCGCGTGACTCCGTATTTCAAACAGCGAGGACCACCGGCATTTGTGGCGACGTTTCCGCCGATCGTGCAATCCTTCATGCTCGCCGGGTCAGGTGGATAAAATAATTTTTGCGCGCGCACGGTTGCTTTGAGCTCGCCAGTGAAAACGCCCGGTTCAACAATGGCGACAGCGTCGGTAAAATTGATTTCCTTGATGCGATTCATGCGCGTCAGCGAGAGCGCAATCCCGCCACGCGCCGGCACGCATCCGCCCACATAACCAAAGCCTCCTCCGCGCGCTGTGACCGGAACTTTTTCGCGCGAGGCGAACTGGAGAAGCTTGCTTACGTCAGCTGTCGATCTTGCGAAGACAACAACTTCCGGTGGATGCGTTGCGAACCATTTATCACCGCTATGCACGGTGAGTGCCTCGGGATCGTCAGCGATAATTTCGTTGCCGAGGATTTCTCGAAGTGTTGAAGCGAGTTCCATCTCGAGCAACGTCGCGCACGTCAGTTGTAGGGCAAGCGCTCCGCGTCCAGGGTGGATCGGCGTCTCTTGAAGACGATGAGAATGGTTCGCCAAAGGCGCAAATATTCAGGCGGCTGACGGCGGATCTTTTGCCAACGCGTTGAGACAACGCGTTCCACGTTAGATCGCGACGCGATAATGCTGGGCCGGCGCCATTCGCGTGATGAGCGCTTCGGCTTTTGGAAAAATCACCGGCTTACTAGTTTCGGGGCCCGCGAATGCCCTCGCCGCGTCCATCGAATCAAACCGGAGCAGTGTGACGAATTCCACTTCATTGCCGTCTTCGCGAACAAACAACTCGGCGCCGCAGTAACCCTTGATCTTTCGTGCAGCGATGCTCGGAAAAATCTTATCGCGTAGCAATTTCTCGTATGCTTTTGCGTCTACAGGTTTTGTCCAGCCGTGCCAAATGCGTGCGATCATTGGTCTCGTTGGTAGGGCGCGCCATTAGCCTGCTCGCCGTGGCGAAGGGCGCGGTTTCGGATTCCATTTATGGAGAGAGGAAGAGGAAGCGGAAGAGAAACCCAAGAGATGGTCACATGCCCATTATCTGATACCCGCCATCGACATAAATGACCTGGCCAGTAATCGCTGCGGCGCCGTCACTGGCGAGAAAAACTCCCGTAGCACCTAACTCGGCAGGCTCGCAGCTCCGCTTCAACGGCGCGCGCTCCTGATAGTGCTTCAACATGGAGGTGAATCCGCTGATTCCGCGTGCGGCGAGCGTTTGCACAGGGCCTGCGGAAATACAGTTCACGCGAATTTTTTTCGGGCCCAGATCGTAAGCAAGATAACGTGTGCTGGCCTCGAGACTGGCCTTGGCCACGCCCATAACATTGTAGTGGGGCACGACTTTTTCCGAACCGTAATAGGTCATTGCGACGATGCTGCCGCCATTGGTCATGAGTGGCGCCGCTTCGCGCGCGAGCGCGACTAACGAATATGCGCTGACGTCCTGAGCGACGCGGAAGGCTTCCCGAGTCGTGCTAACGAAATCGCCTTCCAATGCTTCGCGCGGTGCGTAGGCCAACGAGTGCAGCATCAAATCGACGCGATCGGTTTGGCTCCGAACGTTCTCGAAAAATGTTTTGATTTCATCGTCGCTGGTAACATCGCAAGCGAACATGGGAGTCTTTTCTCCGAATTCGCCGATCAGTTCCTCTACGTTTTCCTTCAGCCGTTCGCCTTGATAGTTGAAAATCAGACGTGCACCGGCCGCGGCCCAGGCTTTCGCAATCGCCCAGGCGATGCTGCGCTTATTCGCTACACCGAAGACAAGCCCGATCTTTCCTGTCAAAATTTGTTCCGTCATAAAGAAGCTAGAAGTTAGACGAGCTAAAGGTTACAACGGTTCGCCGGATAGCAAATTGCTGGGGAACGCACGTGCCTCGCTTCTTTGGGTTTCGGCGAGGGCCCCGAAATTGGCACGCGAGGCGCGTGCGGTCCCCAGATGAAGCGAAGCGCTTGCCCTGCCAAAGTACGACGCGATGATAAAACCCTAATGACCAGAAGAATTATCCATTGCTGCGTTTACGCGATTTCGATCTTTGCGATTTCAATTTCATCGGCACAAGAGTCTCCGTCACCTTCGGCGACGTCCAGCCCTTCGGCTTCGCCGATGCCTCTTAATGAAGCGCTTTTTAAGAATCTAAAAGCGCGTTCGATTGGCCCGGCGGTGATGGGTGGTCGCGTG
>DATFXP010000157.1:0-12243 GCA_035315785.1 Candidatus Udaeobacter sp.
GAGGCGGTTGTGTCCAACCGCCATGTCGAACGGATTCTGTAGGGCGTCTGTGTCAGGCGCCGAGGCGTTCCAAAAGAATGCCACGATTTATTCCGGTCTTATGGCGCTATGCGATCGGTGAGCGTGTCAGTGTGAAAATCGGTGTGGTCACGCAAACGCGACCATGGGCTGTCTTTCTTTGTTGTGTCCCCGGCGCTGGCTTTCTGCCCTTTGGCATAATCGTCCCACGAATTGTACCGAGCGATGGCGAGGAACGTCCAATTGGCGCCTTCCAGGTGCTGCATTAACACGTTGCCAGCAGTGGTATCGCCAGACGCGCTCGACAGTTCGCCAAGCATTTTTTCCAATTGCTCGCGATGGCCGGGGGCGGGGCGATAATAAGAAACAGAGTAAACTGAACCGGTCGTCTTTGTCTTCGAGTCTGCGTCAATGCCCATTGCGCGCGTGAATTCTTCCCATGAAGGCCCGTTCACGAACGTATCAGTGTGCCAGGCGCTCAAGTCGCGTTTGTCTGGAGGCACAGCCGTTCCCGCGGCTTCGACGGTCGCTTTTGAGCCCATATGTGTAATCACCACATAATCCCATGCATCGCCATCCTGGTGGCGAAGGACAACAAAATGATCCGGCATTGGATTGCTGGGATCCGGCGTTTTGAGCCAATCACCCAATTGCGCTGCCTTGCCGAGTGCAGCTTTCGTGAAATGCACGTGATAAACATCGGTGCGTTTGCCAGCCCCGGCAGTTGTCGCCTGCTTTGCACTCGAGGCGGTTTTTGGTGATGTCTGTCCGTGAACAAATGTAACCGGTAAAATGCCAAACAATGTGATGGCGATGATAGTGACGATTGATTTCATGATGGTGATGTCTCCTTTTGTTTTTGATTAAACCGGAGCCCTCTGGGGGGCGTGCCGTCAGCGGAGCGAAAGACGTTAAACCGTCCTTCGCTGCGTTATTTCGTTAGGTATGCTGGCAGCTGTCTTAAGTGTCAATGCTTATTTCCAGCTGCGGAAACCGAGCTTCACCAGCATTTTCTTTGATGCGATTGGGCACGCTATCGTCACTCAATATTCCGCGAATGCTTCATCTGGATAGCAGTAAAGCCAACGTTCGCCCTGCTGAGCCGATGCGATCACTGGATGTCCACTGGCGTGAGCATGTTTGCTGGCGTGCTGATTTGGCGAGCTGTCGCAGCACAGCGTGACTCCACACGTCTGGCACGTCCGCAGATGCACCCAATATGAACCGATCTTTACGCATTCTTCGCATTCGCGGCGCTGCGGCTGCTTGATCGACTCAATTGCAATCGCATTCAGATGAGAACAACCTCGGGCATTCATGATCGATTAGCGTGATGGTGTTGCCTCCGCTGATGCGTTGCGCCGGGATGCGAGGCTCATATGGATTCCGGCGACGGCCATTCCGCCTTCGCCAACCGCCGCTGCGCAACGCTTCACTGATCCGGAACGGACATCTCCGGCCGCAAAAATTCCGGGCAGACTCGTTTCCAGCGGAGCCGGTTGATGTTTGCTCGCGCGCCATGCCGGCGCATCGGCCACTGCCGCGCCGGTCTTGATGAAGCCTCTGTCATCGCGAGCGATCTCCGGCGGCAACCACTCTGTGCACGGGCGAGCGCCGATCATTGAAAAGACTGCCGGCGTCCGCACAACCCGATGCTCGCCTGTCTTGGTATTTTCCAATTCGATTTGTTCCAGCTTCTTGCCGCCAGACATTTTGCGGATCTGAGTGTTGTAGAGAATCTCAATGTTTTCACGGGCCTCCACCCGGCGCGAAAGATAGTCCGACATCTTGCTGGCAATGTTGTTTCCCCTAACGACAAGTAATACTTTGGCCGCACCCTCGGAAAGGAACATCGCTCCCTGGCCGGCTGAGTTGCCGCTGCCAGCAACAACAACAGTTTCGTTGCGACAAAGCTGACCCTCCATTGCGGTGGCAGCATAATAAACGCCGACATTTTCGAATTGTTCGCGGCCCTCGGCTTCGAGCCGGCCATATTCGGCGCCAGTCGCAATCAGGAGAGCTTTTGCGCGAAGTACCGCACCGCAACCTTCCGTCTCGAGGCATACGCGGTACTCGCCATCAGGGTGGTATTGCAGCGAGAGCGCCGCGGCCGGTGTGGAAAATTTCGCACCGAATCGATAAGCCTGAAGCTGCGCCCGCCAGGTCAATTCGCCGCCACCAATGCCGGTCGGAAATCCAAAGAAATTTTCAATGAGCGACGAGGAACCGGCTTGTCCGCCGGGCGCATAACTTTCGACGACGACCGTCTTCAATCCCTCAGACGCGGCGTACACCGCTGCGGCCAGGCCGGCCGGTCCGGCGCCAACAATTGCGAGGTCGCAGCAAACTTCGGTCTCATTTTCTTCCGCGAGCGGCCGCAGCAAACCGGCTTCGCGTGCGACTTCGCGCAACGACGGCTTGCTCAATCGCGTCCCGGCCGCCGTGATCAAAACCGGCAAATCTCGAGTCGTTAGGTGAAAACGTTTGCTCAGCGCCAGTCCCTGTTCGCTCTCAAATTCGATCAGCCGGTGTGGAATGCGATTCTTGTCCAGGAAATCATCGAGCTGATGTCCATCGCGCGCGTCGCGGTTGGCCAGAACACGCATTCCCGCGAATTCACGATCGCGGCGAAGCCGCCGTCGTCGCATGATCAACGCATCGACGATTGTCTTGCTCACCGCGGGAATTTCAGCAAGCGCCCGCCGGAGTTCAGCTGCCGGAATGTGAAGTATCTCGGCCTCGTCTGATACGACTCTGCTCGAACCGAGGATCGATGTGCCCTGGAGCATCGATACGTCGCCGATGAAATCGCGCTCGTGCGCGGTAGCGAGGTTATATTCGGTCCCGTCACGCGTCTCGAAGGCTTCGAATTCGCCGCGCAAAACAATTGCTAATCCAAGATCACGTTGCCCGGCCTTGAACAGCACGTCGCCGCGCTTCATCACGCGGCGTTCGGCCAAAGGCTCAAGTAGCGAAAGCTGATGATCGTTCAGTTTTGGAAACGCGATGCTTTCAGTATCGCGGTAGAACTGTTCGTCTTGCTCCTCGTTGGTCACGTGCAAATCTTACTCGCCAATCGGCACAAACCAAATTAAGCCGCGTTCGATGCTTTCGTTTTCGCCACCCTGTCCAACTGTTCGAGTGCGTCGTCCGACAGATTCAGTTTTGCTGCGGCGAGGTTCTCCCGCAGATGTGCGACAGAGGACGTGCCGGGAATCAAAAGAATGTTCGGCGCACGATGACGCAGCCAGGCTAGCGCGACCTGCATCGGCGTCGCCTGCAGTGTCGCTGCCAGTGCGTCAACCACTGACGACTGTAATGGGGTAAAGCCTCCCAATGGGAAAAACGGAACATAAGCGATACCTTGCCGTGCGAGATCATCGATGAAGTCATCATCTTTCCTGTTCGCCACGTTATAAAAATTCTGGATGCAAACTATTTCCGTAATGGCCTGCGCCTCGGCCAACTGTGTGGGACTTACATTGCTCAGACCGATATGCCGGATAAGCCCTTGTTGCTTGAGTTCGCTCAGCACAGTCAGTGGTTGCGCAATCGATCCTTCAGACGGTTCCGTGAGTCCACCCACGCGAAGATTCACGACATCGAGAGCCTCGACGCGGAGATTTTTCAGATTGTCATGGACTCCGTGGATAAGTTCCTGGCGAGAAAGAGCAGGAATCCACGACTTGTCCGTGCCGCGACGAGCGCCAACCTTCGTAACAATAACGAGATCGTCGGGGTAGGGATGCAGAGCGTCGCGGATCAATTGGTTCGTGACGTGCGGGCCGTAGAAATCGCTGGTGTCAATGTGATTTACCCCAGACGCGATGGCCTCCCGGAGCACGGCCAATGCGGTGTCACGATCCTTTGGCGGACCGAACACGCCAGGGCCAGCGAGCTGCATCGCGCCGTATCCCATTCGGTGCACTGTCAGCGAAGTGCCAGGCAGCGCGAATACGCCGCCGAGGTCAAGTTTTGACGAATTTTCCTTTTTGCCGCTGTTCATAATCTGTTTTGGGTAAAAGACTCGCTCACCAGTTCTTCACTTTTATTCCAGAGGGCTTCAGCGGTTTTCGGATCGAGCGCATATGCGCGTACTCCCTCACTCATGGCGTTGATGGTTGCATTGTCCGGAACGATGTTACCGACGTGGCAGTTCTCGCAATACTTTCCGCCGATCTGGTCGGCGACGGCGACGGCCGCGGCCCATACTGAAGTTGCAGCGCCCTGAGGAACGGTCTTCCACTGGAAGGGCGGCTTGCCCTCAGCTGCGAGTTGCTGATTCATTTCTTCCACGAGCTTCTCGATCTGATTCCGGTTCGCATACCGGCCGAGTTCGGTCTGAATGCCTCCTGGATGCACAGCCGCAGCGCGCACGCCGCGATCCCGGTACCGCCTATCGAAAGCAACAGCGAAAAGGATGTTCGCCGTCTTCGATCTGCCATAGGCAACAAAAGGTTCATAAGGTGTCTGGTCAAAATTGGGATCGTTCAGGTCCACGTTGGCAAAGCGGTGACCCGAAGAAGAGAGGTTGATCAGCCGTCCACCTTTCCGGATAAGTGACGCAATCCGATTCACGAACACAAAGTGCCCGAGATGATTAGTGCCGAACTGCGTTTCAAAACCGTCCGCCGTATGCCCAAATGGCGTGGCCATCACGCCAGCATTCGCGATAATGACGTCGAACGGTTCACCCTGTTCCAAAAGCGAGCCAGCGCAGGCTCGCACGCTCTTAAGATTGGCAAGATCAAGCTCAACCAGGTCGAAGCTTCCGCCTTTCGCGGTAGCTTCCGTTCGCACCTGTGCGGTGGCCATTTTAGCCTTGCTCAGATCCCGCGCGGCGCCGACGACGCGCGCGCCATGCGCTGCAAGTGATCGCGCAGTCTCAACTCCAAGTCCCGCCGACACACCGGTAACCAGAATCCGTTTCCCGGTCAGATTTATCCCGGACAAAACATCTTCTGCCGTTGAGGTTTCTCCAAATACGTTCCTCATTTTTTCTCCTTAAGTTTTTGTTCGCCAATCCCGGCGGTCGTTAGGCGGAGGGGCCATAACAGACTGCCGAGTTATCGAATATTCGTTTATGACAGTTCTGCGTGGATATCCTTATCCGGCAATGAAACCGCCATCGACGACAAGCGAAGTGCCCGTGGTGAATTTTGCGGCATCAGACGCCAGGTAGAGAACTGCAGCGGCAATCTCCTCGGCCGCACCGACACGCGCGACTGGAACGATCGAAAGGATTTGTTCCCGTAACTCGTCATCGGCGAAACGATCGAACATTTCGGTAGCGATCACTCCTGGAGCAATGGCGTTGATGCGGATGTTTTGCTTCGCGAATTCGAGTGCAACAGATTTTGTCAGGCCTTCGACCGCATGCTTGGAAGCGATGTAGATGCTCACCTGCGCGAGGCCAACATGTCCGGCTACGCTTGAAGTGTTGACGACTGCACCGCCGCCATTTTTGACCATAACGGGAATTTCGTGGCGCATTGAATTCAGAACGCCCCAAACGTTGATGTCGAAGATCCGGCGATATTCGGCTTCCGTCGCTTGATCGACAGGTCCCTTCCATTCAACGCCAGCGTTGTTAAATGCGATGTCTAGCCGGCCGAATTTCTCGACCGCGAACTTGACCATAGCTTTGACGTCCGCGTCTTTGGCAATATCGGCGCGAACGAATGCGGCATCGCCGCCAAATTTCTTAATCTCAGCGACAACCTGTGCGCCTTCTTTTTCGCGGCGTCCGCTTAGAACCACTTTTGCACCGGCCCGCGCGAATGCGATCGCGGTCGCTTTACCAATGCCTGAAGTTCCTCCGGTTACGAGTGCAACCTTACCTTCGAATGTGTTGTTGTTGTTCATTTGTTCCTTTCGTGTGTTCGATTCAGTTCAATGGGCGGGAACCTGAGCTGAAATTCATGCGCATAGCGCAAAAGTCGCTGGTTGGTTTTCGAACTGATCGTGTCCGTGCGCTGCGAACACATCCGCGTGTACTGGTTGCAAATTCAGTCGTGCGACGTGCGCCTCGACCAAATCGGGAAGGACCAGATGCGGGAAGAACGTCAGGTTCCACGCGCGCAATTCTTCCTCATCGAGGATTAGCCGAATGATCTCGCGCAGATTCGGATAGGCGCATTCGTAATCGTGCTGGAGTTGTCGTTTCAAATTGCGCAGAGCAATTCCGACCGTCTGGAGGAAAACTAGTTTTGTTGGTTCGTTAGGCAGGTCAGTTTTCATTGGTTGTTTTTTCCGTTTATGTTGATTTATATATTTGACTGGTCGTCTATGAAATTGGCAAAAAAAAGAGACTTTTAAGTGGCAACGGCTTCTGTGCGTTTCACGCCCAACACTTCCCGGGCGACGTGCTTGAAATCGCGAATCAAATCGATGTCGTTCTGGATGCGTGCCTGGGCAATTGTGCCTTGATATGAAGAGAACAGCGCTTGCGCTTTCGCGACCGGGTCCGCGGTCTCAATCAAGCCTTCGGACGCAGCGTCGCGCACGGCAGAGACAAAGAACTGGAGCTTGCGATCCATGATCCGATCTATGGCTTCGCGAACCCCCTGATCCTGAGTGCTAACTTCGCTGCCAACGCTTACATACGGGCAGCCGAGAATTGCGCCGCATCTCTCGCGCACCTTCGTTAGATTTTCATATACAAAATCGAAGTAGCGATCGAGCCGCTCCAGCGGCGGGATAGTTGGTGAAAAGATCGAGTCCATTTGCGATCTCTTCTTGTTCCAATCCGCCTCTAATGCCGCGGCGGCCAGGTCGGATTTAGATTTAAAGAAATAATAAAAACTGCCTTTCTTTGCGCCGGCTTTGTCGCAAATTGCATCCACCGAAGCTGCGCCGTAGCCATTGAGCCACATGAGGTCCATTGCAGCCTCCATCAGGCGCTCTTTCATGTCACTCACTCTTGGCATGTTGGTTTTTTACAACAACTAGACCGACCAGTCAACTATTTTGCTCAACATTTTTTAACCACTACATAAATGTTCGTTTCCGGGTTACTTGGAACCTTAAGAAATTGTCGTCCCGAAAAGTTTTCCGATGATTGCTGTAGCGGCCATCGCGATTGCGCCCCAGAACGCAACTCTGACGCCACCCATCCACGGAGAGGCGCCGCCAGTACGAGCCGCAAGTGCGCCGAGGACGGCGAGACAGACAAGCGAAGCTCCGGAAACCATAAGTGAAAGTTGGGTCAGCGGCGCGAGGATGGCCACTAGCAGCGGCAGAGCCGCTCCTATTGCAAATGTCGCCGCGGACGCGGCTGCGGCTTGAAGCGGACGAGCTGCCATTTGTTCTGTTATCCCAAGTTCGTCGCGCGCGTGAGCGGCAAGTGCGTCGTGCGCCATCAATTGCACGGCGACTGTCCGGGCAAGTTCAGGATCGAGTCCTCGTTGAACGTAAATATTAGCGAGTTCTTTTTCTTCTGCTGGCCGCTGGGTTGCCAACTCGCGTCGCTCCGTAGCCAGGTCAGCCTTTTCTGTATCGGCTTGAGAACTTACGGATACGTATTCACCGGCTGCCATTGAGAGAGCACCGGCTACAAGACCCGCGACGCCTGCCAACACTATTTGGTGGCGGGACGAACCTGAGGCGGCAACTCCAACTATGAGACTTGCTGTGGACAGAATGCCATCGTCGGCGCCCAGCACTGCTGCGCGTAACCACCCGATCTTCTCACTGCGGTGACGTTCCGGGTGCCTCATATGCTTTGTTTTAGCCCTCTTGGACACTGAAGCAACAGCTAGATCAGAACGTCACAGGTAAGTCCGTTGATTGCTAGCGAGGATTAGTGTTCTCTTGCATCTTTTTGCCACACGCGGACAAGTCTCTTTATGCCAGTCCGCACTTACCAATTTGTTCAGGTTGATGTATTCACCCAGACGCCGCTCGCCGGCAATCCTCTGGCGATTTTTCCTGATGCTAACGGATTGAATGACACCGAGATGCAAGCGTTCGCGCGCGAGATGAATCTTTCAGAAACGACCTTTATTTTCCCGCGCGATGCTGCCACTGAAGCTCGGGAAGGAAAAAAAGTTCGCATCTTCACTGTCGAAGCGGAATTGCCATTTGCGGGGCATCCAACGCTTGGCACAGCGCTGTATTTGTATGCGTCGGAATCCAATCAAAAGAAGTCTGCGGAAATAACACTCGACCTGAAAGCGGGGAAAATTCCCGTGCGTTTCACTGCGAATTCAGAGAACGCCGGGCGTGAACGAGTGGACGGTCAGGTGTTTGGTGAGATGCGCCAGTGCGATCCTGAATTCGGAACTCCGCTTTCGCGAGAAGACGTCGCGCGCGTCGTCGGAATTGTGGTTGACGAAATTTCTTCGGAATGGCCGATCCAACCGGTCTCGACAGGTTTGACCTTCACGATCGTACCATTCCGCAATCGGCAAACGCTTTCGGATCTAAAGTTTTGTTATATTCAAGCCGCGGAATTTCTGAAGAAATCCGGTGCGAACTTTTTCTACTTTCTTTGTCCCGAACGACGCGAAGGCCGACTTGAAGCCGGAGCTCGAATGTTTTTTTACGGTGGAGAGGACCCCGCCACAGGGTCCGCGGCTGGCTGCGCGGCCAGTTGGATGGTGCAACACGGCATCGCAAATAATGATGAGCAGGTGGTGATTCGGCAAGGTGTCGAGTGCCGTCGGCCAAGCGAGATGCATGTCCGGGCAAGGCGGGAAGGGGAACGCATTACCGATGTCCGCGTCGGCGGTTATGCCGTGGAAATATTGCGCGGAACCGTGGTCCTTTAAACAATCGCCGTTTTCGCGCAACGCAGACTAGAGTTGTTTACGGAACACACAGGAACTTGCCGGACCCTGTGGTTTTGCCGTATCCACAAACATGCCGGTAGTTCTTCAAGACGCGTGTGACGAGAACATAATTCGATCTGGCGCTGCGGCCGCGCCGTGCTCGAAAACTCGCGGTCGTTGGATTCTCGCCGCAACCATTCTCGCTTCGAGCATGGCGTTCATCGATGGGACTGTGGTGAACGTGGCGTTGCCCGCGTTGCAAACAAATCTCAACGCCACTGCCGCGGACGTGCAATGGGTAATCGAGTCGTACGCGCTTCTTCTTTCGGCACTGCTGCTCGTCGGTGGCTCGTTAGGCGATCATTACGGACGGCGTCGCGTGTTTGTGCTGGGCGTTGCGATTTTCGCCGTCGCCTCAGGTCTTTGCGGTTTTGCCGGGAACATCCATCAGTTAATCGCGGCGCGAGCGGTTCAGGGATTCGGCGCAGCTCTTCTTGTCCCGGGAAGCCTCGCCATCATCAGCAATTCTTTCTCCGAGCAGGAACGTGGACGCGCAATTGGCGTATGGTCGGCCTTTAGCGCAATCACTACTGGAATCGGGCCGGTCTTGGGCGGATGGTTGATCGAGCACGTTTCATGGCGCGCTGTGTTTTTCATCAATCTTCCGCTCGCGTTTGCCGTCGTCCTGATTTCGCTGCGACACGTCGCGGAAAATTCGGACAAAGAAACTTCTCGCATCGACTGGTTAGGCGCAGTTTTGGCGGCTCTCGGTTTGGGCGCTGTGGTTTACGGATTGATCGAATCGCCCCAAGTCGGTTTCAACGATCGCTCAGTCATCGTAGCTCTGGCGGCAGGCATTATCCTTTTGATTTTGTTTTTGTTCGTTGAATCTCACGTGTCGCAGCCAATGTTGCCGCTGACATTGTTTCGTTCGCGAACGTTTGCGGGAACGAATCTCTTAACTTTTCTGCTTTATGCTGCGCTCGGCGGAACGCTCTTTTTCCTGCCGTTGAATTTGATTCAGGTTCAGCACTATTCGCCGACTGCCGCCGGTGCGGTGCTGTTGCCGTTCATATTGATCATGTCACTCCTTTCGCGCTGGTCTGGTGGACTTGTTTCACGTTACGGCGCCAGAATTCCACTCATCCTTGGTCCATTGATCACAGCGATTGGTTATCTGCTCTTCCTGCTGCCTGGGATTGGCGGGAATTACTGGACGAATTTCTTTTCGCCGGTGGTCGTCCTGGGATTAGGCATGGCCATTACGGTGGCTCCGCTCACCACGACCGTGATGGGTTCCCTCGCGCGAGAACGCGCTGGCGTTGCATCAGGAGTGAACAACGCCGTCGCGCGCACGGCGAGTCTCGTCGCGATTGCAGTTCTTGGAGTCGTGATGCTCCAGGTGTTCAAAACCAATCTGAATCGCAGACTGACCAGTGCGAATTTGCCGGCGTCCGTCGTGCAATCGCTGCAAACTCAATCGATAAAGCTCGCGGCTATCGACATTCCTCAGAATCCAAACGGAGAAACACGACTGATGATCCGCCGGGCAGTCGACGAATCTTTCGTGTCTGGATTTCGCTGGGTGATGGTGATCGGCGCCGCGCTCGCCGCGGGAAGCGCTGTCACCGCGCTGTTTTGGATCAAAGGAGCGCCCGCCGCACGCTCGGTTGAAAAAAGATCGCCAGGAAGTCGTTAGGCGGCATTCTATCGTGGCGCTCTCTACCGCTCACGGTTCTCCAGCGTCCGCGCAATCTCGGATCAGGAATCAACCATCGAAGCGCATCGGGGCCGATCTCAAATTTTAGTAGCTCGTGGTTTCGGATAATCCCATTACCGCCATGGTGTCGCTATCAAGCTGGCCAGTCTGGCGCAAGCCGTTGGTGCTTTGATAACGCCTGAGGGCTTTCTGCATCTCAGCGCTGAGGACACCGTCTGTCTCGCCGCGGTAGTACCCCTGGCGAGCCAGTCGCTCCTGCGCTGCGACGATGATCGAATCGTCTGATTGCGATTCATCGCTGTAGCCATTCGGATCGTCGTACGATTCAGTTTGGTAAACACTGGAATCGTAGTAGCCCTGTGATTGGTCGGGATAGCTGTCTTGATCGTAATACATCTGCTCCTGGTAATCGCCGGAGTTGTAGTATCCGGGGTCGTAATTGTACGAATAAGGATAATCGTACCCGTAGGTCGATGAGCCGTAGCCATCATTCGGAAAGCCATAGTCGTAGTAGTAATCGTCGGGGTAGTACGAAGGCCACCACGGAGAAAATCCTAGATTGAAGATCACCCACGTTCCATTAATGAAGGAGCATTGGTGACCGTTCCACCAGTGGTCGCAATTGCGGTTCCAATCACGATGCCAATCGCTTGAGCCGTGAGCGAAAACGTGTTTTTGCCAGTCGCGACGCAGATGATTGTTTCCATTTCGGCGATTGTTCGCGTTCCGCAGATTGTTGCCATTCCGGAAATTGTTTGCATTCCGGAAATTGTTTGCGTTCGGTAGATTGTTTCTATTCCGGAACTGTGTTCCGATGTTTCGCTGGTTCCACACGCGTGTGACAGCTTGATTTCTGCGACTCGCGAATGGGAGACGATTGCGTTGCGGGATAGGTGCTACGGTGTATGGACCCGAACGCGTAAACGAACCTCGACTCGAATAGACGGGCCGCCGGTACGCGGACGATGGTGACGAACGCGTGCCAAATGAGGGATAGCGTTGGCCTGAATAAAACGGTCTACTGCCCTGTGACCGCATCGGCGTCGACCGGAATGATGAAACACCACCCG
The DNA here is from genome assembly GCA_035315785.1 of Candidatus Udaeobacter sp. GTDB lineage: Bacteria > Verrucomicrobiota > Verrucomicrobiia > Chthoniobacterales > UBA10450 > Udaeobacter. The sequence goes on from DATFXP010000157.1 coordinate 11,580, forward strand.
GCCGCATCGGAGCGTGAACTGCCGGGGCGCTACGCGCAACTGGCCCTCCGCGAGATGCCGCTCTCGCTGCGGGAATACCTCCAGGATTTGCTTGAGCAATTGTGACCGCACTCGCAACAAGGACGATGCCGAACAATTTTGTTTTCATCTCTTCGTTTCCCTTTCCGGTTGCTGACGCGTTTCTCTCTACAATCTAATATAACCACGCGAAATGAGAAGGGTTTCTCCGGTGCTCCATTTGGAGTCAAGGCAGAGTCCGACAAAACAGCCGCCGATGATACCACGCGAGGTTTTTTGTTCACTCAGGAATTGCCCCCAAACTACTGCCCGCGCTGCTTCGAGCTTCTAGATTCGAGGATCGGAAATGAACCAATTCTCGAAGAATATTTTTTGGATTTAACCGGGGCGAATCATCTCCCGGGCATACGCGAGTCCCATGCCGTATCCTCCGCCATTCGCCACGACGATAGCACGAGCAGCTTCGTACGTTTCATGGCGCGTCCAGTCGCGCTGGAACTCCAGAAGCACCTGTATCCAGCTGGTGAGTTGAGCGCCGGCTTGCTCCAGTCTGCGAAGAGCAAAGTCGTGGCCGGCGGCAGTCAAGCCACCGCACGCGTCGGCAACAATGGAGACCTCAAATCCATCTTTGAGTGCCGCAAGTGCC
>DATFXP010000158.1:0-5477 GCA_035315785.1 Candidatus Udaeobacter sp.
TTTTGATCGCGGGCGACATTATCCGAACGGTTGTCGTTGCACCCACGATTCAAAACGTGCTTGTCCTTGGATTGATCGTGCTAATCCGCACGTTCCTGAGTTTGTCGCTCCAATTGGAAATCGAAGGAAGATTGCCGTGGCGCCGCTCGAACGATGCTTGAATTGCTCAATCTGTTCGCGACAAACCGTGTCCCACTGCAGTCCGGGGAAACGCGACCTCAATCAGCAATAATATCGACACCGCTGCGCTTCCGAAAAATTCATCTCAATAACTAATCGCAAAAGCTTTGTTGTATTTGCAACCGCCCGAATGCTCTTAATAGACCGCGACCTATGCAAGAGACTTTCAGAAAACAATCGTGGATCCGCACCACGTTCGTCATTATTGCCCTTGCAGCCGGCGCCGCCGTCTTGATCGCCGACATCGTGCACGGCGCAGCGGAGCGCAAGTTGCGTGAGGCGATTCTCACTGAGCTTCAGCCAGTCACGTTAAAAAACTGTACGCTCAAACGCTTCGGCAGCGCCAACGATGGCGGTTATCTGATGTGCGAGAACCTGATTGAACCGCTCGATGCAGCATACTCGTACGGTGTCGGCTTCAACGACGAGTGGGGCTGCGAGATGTCGCGTCGGTATCGCGTTCCCGTGCACGAATACGATTGTTTCGATCCAGCAAGGCCGACATGCGACGGCGGCAGGTTTGTCTTTCACAATGAATGTGTCGGAGATCGCACAGCTGACAGAAATTCGCGTTTGTTCGACACGCTAGAAAACCAGATCAGCAAGAACGGCGATACCGGCCGGCGACTGGTTATCAAGATGGACATCGAAGGCGGGGAATGGGAATCGCTTCTGGCAACACCAGACGAACTGCTCGCATCGATTCCGCAGCTCGCGATGGAAATGCATGATTACGACGATCCGAAGATTCTCGAAGTGCTCCGAAAACTGAAGCGGAACTTCTATCTCGTGAACCTCCACTTTAACAACTGGTCGTGCACATCCAGAGCGGCGCCGCTCCCGGCGTGGGCGTACCAGGTGCTCTGGGTGAACAAGCATATCGGGATCGTCGATCAGACCGCGCCGGTTCCCGCTCCAATGAGTCCGCTAAATGCGCCCGACTCGCCGACGTGGCCGGATTGTCAGTTACCCGTCGCGAACGCTGTGCACTGAGCCGCGCGAAACGCGACCATCCGATCAGATTCGAAGCCAAAGTTTTCAAACTTGCGACGAATTTGTTACAGGCAATTATGGAGAGGAACAAACCCTCATCGATAAGGAGAAGAAGCATGAAAACAGACGATTTAGAAACTATAGCTAGAAAACTGGTCGCACCGGGCAAAGGGATTCTGGCAGCCGATGAGAGTTCGGGCACGATCGAGAAACGATTGAAAAGCATCAATGTCCCGTCGACTGAGGAAAACCGGCGGATGTATCGTCAAATTTTGTTCACCACAAAAGGCGCCGGCGACTTCATCAGCGGCGTGATTCTTTTTGATGAGACGATCCGGCAGAAGAATCAGGACGGACGCGCTTTTGTCGAAGTGCTGGAGCAGCAGGGGATCGTTCCCGGCATCAAGGTGGACAAAGGCGCCAAGGCCATGGCCAATTTTCCCGGCGAAAAGATCACCGAAGGTTTGGATGGATTGCGCGAGCGATTGACTGATTACCGGAAACTTGGTGCGCGTTTTGCCAAATGGCGCGCAGTCATCACAATCGGCGACGGAATTCCCACGCGCACGTGTATCGACTCGAACGCGGAGGCGCTCGCGCGTTACGCGGCGCTTTGTCAGGAATGTGATCTGGTGCCGATCGTCGAACCGGAAGTGCTCATGGACGGTACGCACACGTTGGAACGGCATTTCGATGTCACCGACCAAACGTTGCGAAGCGTTTTCGATTCTTTGGCGGAGCACCGCGTTGTGCTCGAAGGAATATTGCTGAAGCCGAACATGGTGCTTTCTGGCAAAGAAAATCCAAAGCAGGCTTCTGTGCAGGAAGTCGCTGAAGCCACAGTTCGTTGCCTGAAGCGCGTGGTTCCCGCGGCGGTGCCAGGCATTGTGTTTCTCTCGGGCGGCCAAACCGATCAGCAAGCAACCGAACATCTGAATGCGATGAATCGGATGGGCGATCTGCCGTGGCAGTTGAGCTTTTCCTATGGGCGCGCCTTGCAAGCTCCGGTCCTCAAAGCTTGGAAAGGGGATACAGCAAACGTCAGCGCTGCTCAAACGGCGTTCCATCATCGTGCATGGTGCAACAGCAAAGCGCGGTTCGGCAAATACACCGAAGAGATGGAAACTGCGAAGGCCGCATGATATTTGGCGCAGCAATGATGCGCCGCTGTTCGTTAGGCACGCTGGCTCTGGTGATACTCTCCGGAGCGTCGGTACAATCGGCGCCAGAGATCGCTCCCAACGGGTTTCTGGTGAAATTCGATGTAAGTATCAACGCGCCAGCGCCGCAAGTGTACGACGCGCTGGTAGGGCAAATTGGCTCCTGGTGGAACCCTGAACACACCTATTCACACGATGCGAAAAATCTCTCGATCGATGCGCGGCCGGGCGGCTGTTTTTGTGAAAAGCTGCCTAACGGCGGCGGATTAGAACATCTCCGCGTGGTTTACGTCGCCCCGCCTCAAGTTGTGCGGTTCTCGGGCGCGCTCGGTCCGCTGCAGGCTTCCGGTGTTGCTGGAAGCATGACATGGAAGTTAACCGGTGGCCCCGATAACACCCGCCTCGAACTCTCGTACAGCGTCGGCGGATTTATTCCGGGCGGCTTCGACAAGATGGCGCCAGCTGTAGAAGCCATGCTCCGCGAACAGCTTGATCGATTGAAACTCTTTATTGAGACCGGCAAGCCAACCACAAGCCACTAGATCGTGGCTTTGGCGACGAATTTGCCGGCACCCGTGTACGCGCTGCGCGACACTTTACTTCGAGCGGCGTACAATTGAGTGGATGAAAACTGACGGTAAACGTGCTTCGACCGCGCATTCCTGCTGTGGCGAGCATGATCACGATCAGATCACAAATGTCGCAGTCGCCCAGTCGCGTCAGCCAGGAAAGAAATACTTCTGCCCGATGTGCGAAGGTGCGGAGAGTGACACCCCGGACAGTTGTCCCAGGTGCGGCATGACGCTGGAACGCAACCCTGCTTTCGTGGAGCCGACCAAGGTTATCTACACCTGCCCGATGCATCCGCAGATTCAGCAGGATCACCCGGGAAATTGCCCGATATGCGGGATGACCTTGGAGCCGAAGACGATTGGGGCAGGGGAAGAAGAAGAGCAACACGAAATCAATTCTCTATCGCGCAAGTTCTGGTTCGCGCTCGTGCTCACTATCCCGGTGCTGATCCTTGCAATGGGCCATGCAATTCCAGGGTTGAATGTTGATGCAATCGTTCCGAGGCGAATCGGAAAATGGATCGAATTTGCTCTAACGACTCCAGTTGTTCTTTGGGCGGGTGGTTTTTTCTTCACGCGGGCCTGGCAATCGATCGTCCACCGCAGCCTCAATATGTTTACGCTGATCGCTGTTGGCGTCGGCGCGGCCTATGTCTTCAGCGCGGTTGCAGTCATAGTGCCCGGAATTTTCCCTGAATCCTTCCGACAGCATGGCGAGGTCGGCCTTTATTTTGAAGCAGCAGCGGTAATCACGACACTGGTGTTGTTAGGGCAACTCATCGAGGCAAAAGCGCGCAGCCGCACCGGCCAGGCAATCAAATCCTTGCTCGGTCTTGCGGCAAAAACCGCACATCGCGTCCGCGATGGCCAGGAAGAAGAGATTCCGGTGGACGCAATTCGAAAAGGAGACCTGCTGCGTGTGAGGCCCGGCGAAAAGGTGCCGGTCGATGGTGTGATCGTTGAAGGCCAAAGCAACATCGATGAATCGATGATTACAGGTGAACCCATGCCGGTAAGCAAAGGCGCCGGCGACAAAGTAGTCGGCGCTACCGTGAATCAGACCGGCTCGTTTTTGATGCGAGGGGAGCGGATCGGGTCGGAAACGATGCTGGCCCAGATTGTTCAAATGGTCGCGGAGGCACAGCGGAGCCGCGCGCCAATTCAAAAACTCGCTGACATCGTTTCAGGTTATTTCGTTCCGGCGGTGATCAGCATCGCCGTGATAACGTTTATCTTCTGGTCGATTGCCGGGCCCCCACCGGCCATGGCTTACGCACTCGTGAACGCCGTGTCAGTGCTGATCATTGCGTGCCCATGCGCGCTGGGGCTTGCGACACCGATGTCGATCATGGTCGGCGTCGGACGCGCTGCGCACGCGGGAATTTTGGTAAAAAACGCTGAGGCCATAGAGATCACCGAAAAGGTCACGCACCTGATCACGGACAAGACAGGCACACTAACAGCCGGCAAACCGGAAGTGGTCAGCCGAGTCACTGAAGAGGCCACGAGCGAACAGGAACTCTTGCAGATGGCCGCATCAGTGGAAGCGCAAAGCGAACATCCGCTTGCTCGCGCGATCGTGGAGGCAGCGAAAAACGAACAGATCGCGTTGCGCGAGGTCACGAATTTTCAGTCCACAACAGGTGGCGGTGTGTCGGCAAATCTCGACGGCAGGCACATGGTTGTCGGTAAAGAGAAATTTTTGGCTGATTCCGGTATCGCCATTTCGGAGAAGCTCAGGAGAGGAGCAGATCGCTTGCAGGAGCAAGCGCAAACAACCGTTTGGGTCGCGCTAGATGGACACCCAGCCGGAGTTCTTGGTATAGCTGATCCCATCAAGCCAACCACACGAACGGCGATTCGCGCGCTTCACGACATGGGCCTGAAGATCATCATGTGCACTGGGGACAATCGACGCACCGCCGAATCGGTTGCGCGTGAATTGCGCATTGATGAGTTTCGCGCAGAAGTGATGCCCGATGAGAAAATCGAAATCGTCAAAAAATTGAAAGCCAATGGCGCGATTGTCGCAATGGCAGGCGATGGAATTAACGATGCGCCTGCGCTTGCAGCTGCCGATGTAGGAATCGCAATGGGCACGGGGACCGACGTCGCGATCGAAAGCGCCAGCATTACACTGGTGAAAGGCGATCTCATAGGCATTGTCAAAGCAATGCATCTCAGTCGTGCTGTGATGCGCAATATCCGGCAGAATCTGTTCTTTGCGTTCATTTACAACGCACTCGGCGTGCCGATCGCTGCCGGCGTCCTCTATCCAGTCTTCGGTATTCTCCTTAGCCCGATGATCGCCGGCGCAGCCATGAGCTTTAGCTCGGTCTCGGTAATCGCAAACGCGCTACGACTGCGAACAATCAAACTGTAGCCGCTTTGCTGTGCGAAGCGCATTTCCGTAGGGAACACCGGCGGCTACAAACAAAGCGATGCGTTCAATTGTAGAACGGCCCCGAAAGCGTTCGGGGTTGCCTTACAACCATTCGTCCGGCAATCTGTGCATGAACAAACTTAAACGTCCAATATGACCACACGACTAGCTCCGTACGTATTCGTTATG
>DATFXP010000159.1:0-25097 GCA_035315785.1 Candidatus Udaeobacter sp.
CAACTCTTCGACATTGTGCACGAGAATCTTCGGGCGCGAAATGCTGCCAGCGGCGGCGAGGAAATGCTGCGGCTGCGAGCTTACGAGAAGTTGCAAAACCTCGTTGCCCGCGGTGCCGTCAAAAAGAATGGCAAGAAATACAAAGGCTTACCTTCGGCTCTGGCTCAGGCAATTGCGCAGCAGAATGGTCATCTGGCTGGCGTGAAGTAAGGCCGGTTTTCGCGACGAACTGGCTTCAGGCCAAATTCTCGGATGCTGCGAGACTATTTGCCGGTGCTCCTGCAAATAATTGTTGTCGCTCTGTTTGCTGTTTCAGCGCTGCTCGTCAGTATCCTGGTAGGCAAACGCGGGAGACGCACGCGAGCGAAAGACACCGCGTATGAATGCGGAATGATTCCGCAGGGAAAACAGCAGCCGCGGTTCAGCGTCAAGTTCTATGTGGTGGCCATGCTCTTCATCCTGTTCGATCTCGAGATTGTGTTCATGTATCCTTGGGCAGTCGTTTACCGCGACGCGATCAAGCAAGGCAGCGCGATCTTCTGGAGCATGCTCAGTTTTATTACGATCCTGATGGTTGGCTACGTGTACGCCCTCAAAAAGGGCGCGTTCGATTTCAGAAAGTAATCAGCTTCCTCTGACTTCTGTCGCAGCTCCCCGGCTTCTGCCGCTCACCTTGCTGGTGAGCGCGTTGCTCTGGGTGTTCACAACGACCGGCGGCCGACAGATTTTTGTCAAAGAAATCCTCGGCGCCGCTTACGATTCACAGGCCGAACATTTTCTTCGAGGCGATGTGGACGTCGATGTGGACGCGATCGGGCATGAAGCGATGATCGTGAATGGTAACGTCCGCACGTACTTTGGGCCTTTTCCCGCGTTTCTCCGTATTCCGCTAAATTTCCTGTATCCATCAGGGCACGGTAAATGGTCACGGATTTCAGGATTTTGCGCGGGAGTCATCGCGCTGTTTGCCTTTGCCGGTCTCGTGCAAACTGCGCTGCGTTCATCTCTTCTTACGCCGCGCGCGCGTAACTGGATCGGTAACGCTTGCATAATCGGGTTCGCGTTTGGCTCACCGTTACTGTTGTTGTTGGGTAATCTGTCCATTTACGACGAAGCAATTATCTGGGGGCTCGCGTGGTCTCTCGCTGCGCTCTATTTTGCGTGCCGATCTCGAAAAAGTGGGGGCGTAGCGTTAACACGGTCACTGCTGGCGTTTTCGTTTTGCGCCGGTGCGGCTCTACTTTCGCGCGTCACGTTCGGCGCGCCTTTAGTTTTAATCGTGCTCTTTCTGGCTCCGGCACTACCGCGGGAGAATCGAGTAGGGAATCTTATAGCGCTCTTTCTACCTCTCGGCGCCGCACTGAGTTTTTATATTTGGCTAAGCTACGCACGATTCGGCAACCTCACAGGAATAAACTTCGATTATTACATCAACCCGGTTCATGGCGAATTTGCCCACCAATTTGGCGTGTTCAGCCCGCGCCGAATCCCCCATAGCTTTGCTGATTACTTCAGCTTGCGTCCTCCATCCTTTCAACGAAGTCCGCCTTTCCTGGCAGCAGACCGGCATTCTTATGATTACCCCAACCTCTTCTCCAATCCATTTAGTGAGGTGTATCTCTCGTTGCTGTGGTGTTCCTCCTGGCTGGTTTTCGGAGCGATTATGGGAACCATATGCCTTGTCCGAGATAAATGCGTCCACCTATTCGAGCGTGGCGTAGCCGTCGCTCTCTTTACCCAATGTCTTTATATCCTTTCCTTTTTCCTACTCGCACAGCGATACGCCGCTGATCTCTATCCGTTCGTCATTTTCTGTTTCGTCATATTTCTCAGGTCAGGCGGAATTGCCTTGGTGCGCTCTCGTCAGGTGATAATCGGACTCGTCACTCTGTCCGTCATCGCGAACTCGCTTGCGACCGTTTCCTGGCTGGTCGGCGCAGATCAAAATGTGCCGGCAGAAACGAAGGCGGTCTGGGAGAAACTCTTGGGGCGACGTTCACTTTGAACCTGACGCCGAGATGTTGCGCCGACGCCTTCCGACGTGATCATGCAAACGCCGTGAGGATGCTCGCGTATTAAAAGCTTCGCGAAATCAAAAGATTCCGCGGACGAATTGGCACGAAATTTTGTGGAGTGCGATGTGTCTTCGCATCGCTTTCATTGTCTCAACTTCACCGCGTTAATTGAAAAGAATGACCACCGAAGAAATATCAAAAGGTGACAAAGCCCGCGAGTTTTGGATTGCAGTCGGCGTGTCGCTACTTGCGGCGTTTGCCTTTTACTTCTCAACCAACCCGACTCTAAAGGATCTGGATTACACCGTCGAGATCGCGTCGGCCTTGCTGCGCGGCGACCTTGGCTTGCGCGAAAAGCCGCCGGAGTGGCTCAATGAGATGATCCCTTACGGACACAGATATTATTCCGCGTTTCCGCTGGGTGCCGTCCTTAGCATGATCCCGGTTGCACTGTTACAAAAAGCGTCACTAATCCATCATTTTCAGGCGCGCGTTCCGGCCGCGCTCATTGCCGGAGCTTGCGTTTACTTCTTCTTTCAGCTGGCGAAAGCATTTGGGCCCGACTACTCCAGCCTCAGACTGAAACCGCTAACCCGGCGGATTTTACTGGCGCTTTTTCCAGTTTTTGGAACCTGGACCTGGTGCAACCTTGGGATGGGTGGTGCGTGGCAAATCGCTCTCGGTCTTGCGTTATTGGGAGAAACCGCAGCTCTTTATTTTACGTTGGTGCGACCGTCGCCGTTCATAGCCGGGGCTTTTTTCACGCTTGCGGTCGGAAACCGGACAGAGCTGTTAATCACCGCACCTTTCTACCTTTATCTTTTCTGGCGCCGCGCAAACGAAAATATTTCCAGCCAGTGGCGCACCGCTCGAATGAAGCAAGGGCTTCGTGTAAACGCACCAATGGCTTTCGGTTTTTTAACTCTGCCAGTAATATTAGCACTGCTCACTGCCGCTTATAATTTCGCCCGGTTTCATTCAATTTTCGATTTTGGCTACTTTCATATCCCTGAAGTGCGCGACGAACCTTGGTACGAACACGGCTTGTTTTCGCTTCACTCGATTCCCTGGAACGTCCACACAATGTTGTTCGAAGGTTTTCAGGAGGACCCCAAGTTTCCCTTCCTTAGTTTTCCTCCTTTTGGATGTTCCATCCTTCTGAGCAGTCCCTTCCTCTTCCTCCTTTTTAGAAACGGCGCTAAATACAGAGTGATAGGCTGGATTGCGATTGCACTTTTGACCTTCATTCTTTGGTGTCACGGAAATCCTGGTGGATGGCAATTCTCATACCGCTACGCTATAATCCTCCTTCCGTGGATGTTCCTTTTGCTCACAGGAAACGGACTGCCCACGATAAGCGTCACTGAGATTTCACTCTTCGTGGTTTCGGTCGCGATTAATGCAACTGCTACCTGGCTATTTTTGTGGACCGACAAAATCCAGCCGTAGCAAAAATGTCAGATTGGAGAATGGGATCGATTATCGATTCATCTCTGCAGGGAAGTTCGGACGGATTTGACGAAAAAAATCGAGCGCTTACGATTTCCGCTTATGCCTGCGGGCCGAAGCCTCGTGCGAAGGCGGATGCGGGTGATAAATCGAAGACTTGGGAATGCTGGCTCTGATCTATTTTCTACTGGCCGCTTGTGTCGGTGATTTTCTTTGCCGCCGATTTTACCAGTTCGAATCCGTTGCACACCGATGTGCTGCAGCAATTCTCGTCGGCGTAATGGTCAGCTCATGGTTCACGTATCTGGCGGGATTGGCTTTCTTCTGGACATGGCAACCTCTCGTATGGGCCAACCTACTATTCTGTCTAGCGGCCGTCGCGCTTCTGTCCTGGACTAAATGGAAAGGCAGAATTGTAAAAAGCACTTCGGGCGAAGCTTATCTGAAGCGATCGAATTTGTATCTCCCACGGCCTCGGGGGTCGGGCATTGCCGACTGGCTACTCATAGTCGGATACATCATCCTGGTTTCGTGGATGATGTTTGCCTCGTTCAATTCCAAGGCGGGCAAACTCCAGATTGCCAACCCTGAGTACAGCGATTTCGGACCGAATACTGCGCTAATGCAGAGTTTTGCTGTAGGACACAATTTTCCCACGGAGTATCCGCATTTCTCTGGCGACCGGATTCGTTACCACTTCTTGTTTTATTTTCAGGCGGGAAACCTCGAGTTCCTCGGACTCGATCCAGCGTGGAGCCTGAACCTACTTAGCATAACCACACTCGTGGCGATGCTCGTGATCGTCATGACGCTTGGGGAAGTGCTTTTCAATTCGCGCGCTGTCGGACGCTTTGGGTCGCTGCTGTTCTTCTTTTTCGGGTCGCTTTCCTACGTCCCCTTTCTTCAAAAACAAACTTCGGTGCGCGGCGCAATCCAAGCGATAACGCACGTACCCGAGTATCTCCCAACGATCTTTCCGTATCGTGGTGACGCTTGGGGTACTTGGTCCCAGGTGACCTATCTTAATCAGCGGCACTTCGCCAGCGCGATCGGAATACTCCTTCTCGTCCTGGTTTTTTTCGTAATCCGCTACCGCGCGGTCGCGGATAAACGCGCAGCGGCACTCGCTACCAGCCAGACAATTACGCCGCTGCCAGACGGATTGTCCGAGGCTGTTCCTGTCTCGGTTTCCAGTAATCCCGGTGGACTTCAAGATGTTCGAGAATCGGAAATCGAGATGCCTTCGGTATCGGTGGTCACACAATCGAGAGAAGAAACTGCGATCATTGAAGAACCTCTCATTGCTACGCTACGACCATTCATTTTTTCGGGTGTCCTTCTGGGTTTACTGCCAATGTGGAACAGCGCCGTATTCATCGCCGCCGCTGCAATTCTGGGCCTATTATTCATCCTGTGTCCGCAGCGATTGCAAATGCTGGCTCTCGCCATAACTTCGGGGCTCATCGCCTTACCACAGATGCTATATCTGAGCACCGGGAGTGGTAGAGCGCATATGCCAAAGCTTCTTCACTGGGGCTACACCGTCGAGAATCCTACCTTCGCCAATGTGACCAAGTACCTTGGCTTCACCTTCGGTTTCAAGTGGTTGTTGATTGCGCTCGCGCTGATGTTCGCCACGAGCCTGCAAAGGCGCTTTTTCCTCGCCGTGTTGAGCTTAATCGCGGTTGCGTTTTCCTTCCAGTTCACTATCGAGGTTCTTGGTAACCAAAAGTTCATCCACATTTGGGTGATTATCGCGAATCTCTTTGTCGCTTTTGCCCTGTGGCGGTTGTGGCGCTTCTCACTGGGGGGAACCACTCTTCCCGGCAAATTCGTCGCGGCTGTTCTTTTTATGCTAGTCATTGCGGGTGGAATCATTGATTTTTTTCCCATTCATAACGCTGGCTGGGGCGAGGTAACTTACAAGAACGATCCATTAATCGATTGGCTTAACAAGAATACTACGCCGCGCGATATTTTTCTAACAGACCGGTTTGTTAATCATCCGATTGTCATGGCTGGCCGGCGCGTCTTTTACGGCTGGCCTTACTATGCGTGGTCAGCTGGTTATGACGCGAGTAACCGCGACAAGGTCTACACCGAACTGTTCGAAAACAGGGATCCTTGGAAAGTATATCGCCTTTTGAAAGAAAACGGCATCAACTATGTGGCATACGATAACGCTATTCGCCAGGCTCAATTCATTAAGCGCCCGAATCAAGAGCTTTATGCCACTTATTTTCCGAAGGTGTACGAAGCAAGCAGTTACAACGGGCTAATCATTTACAAGATACCTGACACGCCACCTCCCAAGCTCACCGCGGTGCCTGAAGGTGTGACTAACATGTTTGACGGAGGCAGAGGGGCCGGTAAAGGACAATTTGATGCGCCGACTGCAATGGCCGTTGATCGCAACGGAAACTTTCTGGTCGCCGACACCGGCAATGGGCGCATCCAAAAATTCTCGCCAACCGGCAGTTTCATTACGAGCCTCGGACTGTTTGAAGCGCCCAATGGAATCGCCATTGATCGCGCCGGCGACATTTATGTTGCGGAGATAGGCTCCAAGCACAGCGTTCAAAAGCTCGATTCCGAGGGCAAATTCATCGCCGAATGGAAAGACCCTGGCTTCTATGGACCACGTCGCATTGCCATTGGCTCTGATGACTCAATTTATGTCGTCGACTCGGGTCACAATCGAATCGTGAAGTTGAGTTCCGACGGTCAGCTCCTTGCAAGTTGGGGCAGCGAGGGAAGCGCCGATGGACAGTTCAAAGGCATTAGTTCGGTGGCCATCGATCCTACGAACAACAAAGTATACGTCGCCGACCCGCTCAACCACCGCATCCAGGTCTTTGATCCAAACGGGAGGTTTCTAACCAAATGGTCAATACCCGAGTGGGGACAGACACTAGGGCTTGAAGACTTAGCCATCGATTTACAGACAGGTCGGCTCTATGCCTCGAGCGCGCATATGAACTCAGTAATCATTTTTGATTTTGGTGGCACCAGGATCGGCAGTCTGACGCCGAAGCCACCGGATAAACTCGACGGACCCTCTGCACTGGCTTTGGTCAATCGCAAGCTCTACATCCTAAACATGGCCAGCAATCACGTAAGCGTTATCGATCTGTAAACGGACTAGCAGGCTGCCGCATCACGTAACCTGATTGTCTAGACCGTATCCCACAAATGGCCCTCTCGTGTTGAGTGAAGTCAGATTCTTTGCCTCGCTCAGATGACATCAAGGCTATGAAATTAGCTCTGCGAAAATCGCAACTTTTTACACCGAGGATCGTTCTACTCGGGTTATCAGTCATTAGTTTGACGATTTGCGCATGGGCAGGCGCGGCGCACTATCGGAAAGCCACTTGGGGAGATTCGTGGCATCCGGTCGGTTGGCTGCTTAGCATGTTCTTTTTGCTGTTAGCCTTCATGCCAAGCCCACGTGACATGGCTACAGATTTGAAGGAGTTAATAAAGCCAAAGACAGCCTTTTTTCTGTTCTGGATACTCTTCTTCATCGCGTCGCACCTTTGGAATTTCCGCACAGCGCCTTGGAACGGAGACGCTCTGTTTGACGAGTCCGGATGGGACCTCTGGTATCTAAAAAGCTACGTCATCGGTCACCCATATCAGCCGGCCTGGTTTCATGCGCCTATCTCGCGCGAAACCTTGTTTCATTATTATGTATGGGGATTTCTTCGCCTGTTCGGCTTTAACATTCTCGCATATGAAGCGGCATTGTTTGTTATCTGGTTCACCACGTTTCTGTTCACTCTACTCCTCGTTCACCTGTTCTTTCGCTCTTACGTTGTAACCTCTATCACGGCGCTGGTCTTTAACTTCCTGGCGTTTGCGTTCGTTTACACATTTGCCGGGTATCGCTATCCCATGGCGGTGGCTTTAGCTGTTGTCTCTCTGTACTTTCTGCATTTGGGGTTTAGAACCGATTCTCGTTTTTGCCTATCGCTGGGAGGCATCGCTGCGGGCCTCTGCCTGGCCAGCTCGATTTCAGGTAAACAATATCTTTTAGCACTCGTGGTCGCTGCACCGCTGTACGGGTTGTGTTACTGGAGGCGCTTAAAGCAAAGAAAAACATGGACCTCGCTGGCCTTGGTCGTGTATGGCTTTCTAGCGGCTGCCGTCCCAATCCTTATCTACATCGTGTTTAACCGCGAAAATTACACTTTATACGAATCCGCCTTTCTGCGCGATTTCTGGCACACTAGGCAGTCAGCGCCGTTTCCAATCGGAATAAGGCCATTTACCAAGCAGCTCTACGACTGTTTTTTTGCTGTACCGGGTCCTCGATTCTTCATTCCGGATATTTTGCCGATCCCACTGCCATATTATTGGTTGTTACTTCCAGGACTCGTCCTTGCAGTTTGGAAGAGGCGCTTTGAAATCGTACTGCTGGCCATAGTTCCTGTTGCGGGCGCGTTCATTGCAAGAGCTTTTGAGAACCGTCTGCTCATGCCCATCCCATTTTGGGTAATCCTGATAAGCTTCACGTTTGCCGGGATATTGAAGCTGCGGCCATGGCCAGGCCTTCAAATTATTCTTGGCTCCATAGCAGCTTTGATACTGCTAGAGGGCTTGGTCCCTTCGATTCGATACATTTACAGCAAAACGAAAAATCCGTTCGAGATCCGCCACTACGCGCAACACGAGGTCGCTATCTCGCGTTTCTTAAGACATGTCGTCGCCGGACAGGAACACCCCGATCCTCCTAGGCTAGAACACAACGAGTTCAATCGATTAACGGCTGTCTCCGATCCTTCCTACGAGACACTCGTTTGCCCAGGGGAGCCTTATTCCATTGTCCATTTGTTCTTACATGATTATGACGATGCGAAGGTGTTGTCCTTTTGTGGCGGCGCCCCTACCGTTGTCATGACGGAGCAAGATGTGTGGAACGCTAATAAAAGAGCCATTGTCAATTATGTTCCGAGTAACAAAGATCTCAAGCTCGTCTGGCAAAGGGATTCAAAGACCGAACGTATAATCAGGATGTTCCAATCGCTCCGCGATCTTGGAACGGAGGACTCGCTGTCGCTTTCCTTCGGTGGAAGCGTAAAGACGTTTTATGTGCTGAACATCCCTAACGAAAACATTCAGGAGTTCCAGCAAGAAGTGAGCGGATTTCCTGCTGCTCCCGAACTAAATGCCCCGCGCAGCAGTGCGACTAATATCTTTCACGGCGGAAAGCCAATCGGAAAAAACGCATTTAATTCGCCCACAGGAATTGCTGTTGACCCGAACGGAAACATTTTGGTGGCCGATACAAACAACGGGCGCGTCGAGAAATTCTCGCCAAACGGAGCTTTCCTGACGCAGATAGGACGATTTGAAGCACCGAGCGGGATCGCGGTTGACCGCGCTGGCAATATTTACGTGGCGGAGATTGGCTCCAAGCACCGCGTTCAAAAACTTGGACCTGACGGGACTTTCATCGCTGCATGGGCACCTGGGCTTTACGGGCCCCGAAGGATCGCTATTGGCCCTGATGATTCCATTTATCTGGTCGATTCGGGTCGCAATCGAATCGTGAAGTTCGGCCCAGATGGCCAGGTTCTCACGACTTGGGGCAGCGAGGGAACTGCCGACGGCCAGGTCAGAGGCATTAGTTCGGTCGCGGTCGATTCGGCAACGAATAAAGTTTACGTTGCCGATCCGATAAACAGCCGCATACAGGTCTTTGATTCAAACGGGAAATTCCTAACCAAATGGTCAATCCCCGAGTGGGGACAGACACTAGGGTTTGAAGACTTAGCTATCGATTTACAGACAGGTCGGCTCTATGCCTCGAGCGCGCACATGAACTCAGTACTCATTTTTGATTTTGGTGGCACCAGGATCGGCAGTCTGACGCCGAAGCCACCAGATAAACTCGAAGGGCCATCAGCCGTGGCTTTGTTTGATCGAAAGCTTTATGTGCTGAACATGACTGGCAATCGTGTGAGCGTGATCGACCTGTAGCTAGCCAGCAATCGGTTGCGTGTTCTCATGCCATTGACGCCTATTGCGTTTATTATTTTAGTTTTCATTAAGTTCTGTGAGCAATCACAGATCCCTCGCTCCGTTCAGAATGACAAAGGTGCTTATGAGATCGGTCTTTAGCGACAGCGTAGGTTGGAGCCATATTTTATGTTAAAACCAACTGCTAGTTCCAGGCTAAGACTCTTATTTTTGACCTTGTCAGTTGTTAGTCTGGTGCTTTGCGCCTTGGGCGCAACGGCTCACTATCTGAAATGGGTTTGGGGAAATCCGTGGCAACCTGCCGGCTGGTTGCTAACCATGGTATTTTTGCTCCTTGCATTTTTGCCAGGGCCAAGTGAGCTCAGGGCCAAATGCAAATCTGTAATCAAACCGAAAACAGCGTTCTTTGTGTTCTGGATCTTGTTCTTCGTAGTCGCGCACGTCTGGAATCTCCGAACGGCGCCTTGGAACGGCGACGGCATTTTCGCTGATGCCGCTCAGGATCTCTTGTTTCTAAAAACCCACGTGACCAGTCGGCCTTTCCAAGCCGCGTGGTTTGAGACTTATGGGGCGTATGGCGCGCATGAAACCGTTTTTCATTACTATCTGTGGCCGTGGCTTCATCTATTTGGCTATAACATTCTGACCAATGAAGCAGCGCTCTTGGCTCTTTGGTGCACGACGTTTCTCTTCACGCTTCTGTTAACTGATCTATTTTTTGAATCTTACGTTGTCACATCTGTCATTGCACTGGTTTTCACTTTTCTCCCGTTCGCGTTTATTTATACGTTCGTCGGGTACCACTACGAGATCAGCGTCCCGCTATGCGTCGCCTCCGTTTATTTTCTGCATTTAGGTTTCAAAACTGACTCTTCTTTTTGTTTGGCCGTGGGAGGCATCGCGGCAGGATTGTGCCTGGCGGGTTCCGTACTCGGCAAGCAGTACATCTTAGCGCTTTTGGTTTTTGTTGTGCTCTGCGCTGTGTTCGATCGGAAACACCTAAAGCGGGGTTTCAATTGGCGCCGGGTCCTTACAGTCATTTATGGCTTCGCTGCCGGAGCTATGCCCATTCTGGCTTATATTGTTTTTAATCGACATGATTATGCTTACCATGAATCGTCCTATTTGGATCGTTTCTTGCAAGCGGTACGTGGGCATCCGTCTCCGAACGATGTAACATATTACATAAGGAACCTTAGGAGTTGCTTTTTTGCGATTCCCGGTCCTCGTCTATTCATTCCTGATACATTGCCCATTCCACTGCCATACTACTGGCTTTTACTGCCCGGCTTTGTGCTAGCCCTTTGGCAGAAGCGTTTTGAAATCGTACTGCTGGCAACGATTCCTGTCGTAGGAGTATTTATTTCGGCAGGACCTTTAGTTGAGCACCGGCTGCTCATGGCGATTCCGTTTTGGATTATCCTTATTGGATTCGCTCTTAACAGCGTTACACAGCTGCGGTTACCCTTGAACTTCAAGATTTTCCTATGGAGCATGTCGGCGCTGGTGCTCATACTCGGTTTGATCCCTTCAATTCATTACATCCATACGAAGACAAAAGATCCAGCTTCGATCGACTTCTTTAAGCAACAAGATGTTGCGGTCGCACGGTTTTTGAAAGCTATTGTTGCCGGAAAGACACCTCCAAGTGTTCCCCGCTTGGAGCACGACGAGTTCAATCGCGTCCAAGGCATTCCCGATCCTCCCTATGAAACGCTGATTTGCGCCAGGGAGGCGAAAGTGGTTCTTGAGTTATTTGTGCACGATTACGATAATATCGGCGCCGGCTCATACGATCCAATCTTTCCCATTCCGGGAGATGAGAAAATCCTCTCTTTTTGTGGTGCCATGCCGATGTTTGTGATGACCGGGCAGGATATATGGAGCCGTAACAAAAAGGCAATTGCCAATTACGTGCCACGCGGTAAGGATCTGAAGCTAATCTGGGAAGGGAATCAAAATACAGAACGAATCGTGACGATGCTCCAGCCGCTCCGTGACCTGGCGACTGAGGAATCCATGTCATTCTCCTTTGCTGGAAGGCAGAGAAACTTTCGTGTGTTGAACATCGCCAATAAGAATATCCGCGCGTTTCAGGAACGCGTGAGGGCGTTGTCCGATTCGCTTCCCTAATGGGGTATCTCCCAGCACTGGCCAGTGTGGATGTTTACGTGCGGCTGTTGAGTTCGTCATCCGCTACCAGGCGGATCACTTGGTACCCCGCCGGTAATCTCCGCGGCTGAAGTATTTTTCCAGCCAGACGTAAAGACAAATAAAGAGATAACGGCTCCCCATCTCCCTAAGCAATAGCTTTGAAGTCCCAGCGCGTCGATTGCGCCAGGTGATCGGGATCGTCGTCCAGGAGTAACCACGAACGATTGCTTTGAGTGGAAGTTCAATGGTAAGGTTAAAATGGGGCGCGATGAGGGGCTGGCAGCCGTCGATAACCTCTTTGCGATAAGCTTTGAAGGCATTCGTTGTATCGTTGAGGCCGATGTGAAACAAGACCTTGATGAAATAATTGGCCAGTCGATTGAGAAGGAACTTCGTTTTGGGGTAATCAATAGCACCGCCACCGCGCATGAAGCGGCTGCCAAACACACAGTCGTACCCCTCATTGAGTTTCTCCCAGTACCGCACAACGTCACGGGAATCGTCCGATTCGTCACCCATCATAACTACGGCGGCATCGCCTGTCATGTGGGCGAAGCCGCAGGCGATCGCGCGCCCGAATCCGTGTGGCGCAGGATTTTTCACGGGCCTCAAGGCGGGAACGCGGCCCCTGGCTGAGTCGAGCGCCGTCCAGGTTTGATCGGTGCTGCCATCGTCCACGACAATGATTTCATGTGGGACATTGTGGAGCCGCAGTTCTACATAGAGATGCTCGACTGTCGATGCAATGCAGTGCTCTTCATTTTGCGCTGGGATAACGACCGAGAGCAACTGCAATGGTGGCTTTGTGAGTTGAACACCACTCATATGCAGCCGGATATGTCGAGCCATTCAGGATGTGCCTCAGCGTGCTGGGCGATTTCCTCGAGGATCTGCTCGATAGCAAGCGTGGGCTGCCAATCCCACTGACGCTTTGCGCTCGCCGAATCCAGCACCATCCAGGGAACGTCATAAGGACGCGAAGTAGCATCGCACCCTATGCTATGCGCGCCGAAACGCGCCGCGCACCAGGAGCTAAGCTGAGCGAGCGACATTGCCGACGCAACACCGCCGCTGACGTTTTGGACTCGCTCGGCTTGTCGGTGAGCCGATCTCATCTGGTTGAACACAAGCGCTGCTACATCGCGGGGATGCAAGCAATCGCGCACCTGATATCCTCTCCCGTCAAAGCCGATGTACTTGAGCGGCCGCCGCCGTAAGTAAGAGTTAATCCAAAAGGCAAAAATTCCCTGGTCGGCTCTTCCGAATTGACCAGAGCCCGCAAGGACCCCGCAACGGTTGATCCGGATCGGTAAGCCAAAAGCCTCGCCGTATTCCAAGGCGATTAGCTCAGAAGCGAGTTTGGTAGCCCCATAAAGGGAGACCGGTGGGTTGGTAGAAAAGTTCTCCGCGACGCCTTCACTGGACAAACCAACAACGCAATCCGAGTCGAGCTGCGGACGATATGCCTCGTTTTCGATCATCACGGGCAGATTGGCCAGCGGCGCGATGGAATAAACGCGGCTCGTACTTAGCAGGATTAAACCGGCGCCCGTTCGCTTAACAAACTCGAGCAGGTTTACGGTGCCGATCAAATTGTGCTCCATCAATTGACGGCTGGTCGAGCCGCCGTTCATTCCAGCTAGCACACTTGGATCAGCCGCAGCGTCTATGACCCATTGAACATCTGGTACGACATCGAGATCACTTCGACAACGCACGTCGCCATGAAGAAGATGGACTCCCAACGCTCTAAGTGGTGCGCGATTCTGTTCGCTGCCTGCGCGAACGAAGTTATCTACACCCCAAAGCTCGATCCCTGAATCAAACTCCTGCAGTGTTCGCGCGACGGCGGTGCCAGTAAAACCGCAGATCCCAGTGATAAGTATTTTCATTTAGCTAAGGCGGTGGCCTGCACTCAGATGGTGAACGCACGGGTTCAAGTAGGTGTGCGCTACCCTACAATTTTTCATCAAAGATATTCAACTTGCGGTTTTTACGGCTACCAATCACCGCTTCGCACGAAAAGCCGTCTCTAAGCCAGCAACAGAATATTCCATGCCGCCGATCTTGTTTTTACGTTCGGCTTATATCGTCGTCACCGGGGTCAATCAACTCCTCGACAAGGTAGCGGGGCCGGCCTTTCACTTCTTCGTAAATCCGGGCGAGGTATTCGCCGATAATGCCGAGGCTGATCATCAACAGACTTCCGATGATAAGTTCCAAGAGAATCACGGTAGCGAACCCGCTCACCGCACGACCCGCCAGTTTCAGGTAGACCGTCTGTAGTCCCAAGAGAACCGATATTCCAAGAAAAATTATCCCAGCAAAGGTGACCAAGTGCAGGGGAAACGAGGAGAAAGCGGTAATCCCGATAAGAGCTAGCTTCAGACGTTTCAATATGGACCAAGTGGATTGACCTACTGAGCGCGGCACGACTTCAAAAGGTACCTGGACAGTGGTGAAGCCCATCCAAACGGTCATTCCCCGGAAGAACACGTTTCGCTCATGCATCTTCAACCACGCATCGACGGCTTTGCGGTTCATCAGCTTGAAGTCCGATGCGCCTTTGAAATGGAAACCCGAAAGTTTATTCAAGATGAAATAGAACAGCTGCGCGCCAAGCTTGCTAGACAATGATTCACGGCCGCGTCTGCGTTTCACCGCTTCTGCAATATCGGCCCCAGAGTCCCGCCACAGGCGCAGCATCTCCGGAATGAGGGATGGCGGATGTTGTCCGTCAGCGTCCATGACAATGACAGCATTGCCTCGGGCATGTTCTATGCCCGCGCACAAGGCGGATTCTTTCCCGAAGTTCCGGCTGAGGCGCAGTGCGCGAATTTTGCCGCTGTTTCTTGCCTCCGCTCCAATCACGCCCCACGTGTCGTCAGGCGAACCGTCGTCCACGAGCACAAGTTCATATGGCTGGTTACACTGCTCCAAGGAACTGCGAACGCGCGTGAGGAACGCAGGCAAATGCGCGCCTTCCCGGAACACCGGCACAACGACTGAAAGCAGCTGTGTTGCTTCGGTGTTACGCATTATCGACTCTTCCAGAGGCAGCGACTGTCGTAGCAGGCACCCATACGCTAAGGCGCGCAAGCAGCGGCGGCATGATCAAGCCAAATTTGGCTGCTATCAGGCCTACTGGGAAGGCATGTGGGTGAGGAAGTCGACGAACATTGGTCAGTCCAGCTCTTTGCATTAACGCGCTCAGCCTTCGGAAGTCGAAGTAAAGCACGTGCTCCGGAGCCTTCAAAGACGGCCAGCGTCGGCCCATAACCTTTCTCAATACCCCTCCTATGTCAGGCGTGGCGATAACGATGTGACCGCCAGGTTTGGTACGCTCTGCTAATCCTCTGACGAATGACAACGGTTCATACACGTGCTCGATCACTTGCGTCGCGACGACGCAATCGAATTTGCGCTCAGGTGGAATCTGGTCGATCCCGCCAATAAACACGTCAGCGCCTGTCGTGCGTGCGATGTCTGCCGCTTGGGGTGAGAAATCTGTACCGACACGCTCGTCGAAGAAGGAGCGAGCCTCATCCAACAAATAGCCATAGCCGCAGCCGATCTCCAAGAGATCGCCGCCCGTTAACCCGCGCCTGGCGAGGTTAACCATTAGTCGTTTAAATGTCGCGCGTAATGCGGATTCCTGGGCAGTGTAACTCGTATCCGCATAACCAGACGTCCCGCCCTCGTAATATGACGATTGGCGATACGCCTCTTGCATCGCGCTCTCGATCAGACGCGGGTAAAGGTAATGAAATCCGCATGTCGTGCAGCGAGCAATGCTATACGGATCAGATAAGCGAAATGGCAGGTCGCGCCGCCCGCTTCCGCAAAGGGGGCACACGGAATATTCAAGTTTCGCGCGCACTTTTGTGGTCGTTTCTTGTGAGATCATTCGTCTCTCGGCGTCTTGCGTAACAGCGAACCGGCACTCAAATTGGCGGACAAGGTGCCACTATGCCAACGCGATGGATTATCGGCAAGCGTCCACGATGCGCTGAGCGCGTTGATTGCACTTGCGCGCCGCGTTGGAAACGCCTATTAGCTTTACCTTCATGGTTCACCATATCGCTCTCTACAAATTAAAGCCGGAAGTCACACCCGCGCGCGTGGAGGAGATGATGATGAACACGCGGATGCAGCTCCTCAAAATCCCGGAGGTCCTCAGCATTAAATGCGGCAAGCGGATTGAGCCAGAAATGGAGTGGCCGTTCTTTGTCGCCATCGATTTCGAGTCGATGGACAAATACTCCATCTTCTGCGAAGACCCGATCTACGTGAAATTCATGGAGGAAGTGATCAAGCCGAACACAGAGGATTCGTTGGTGCTGGATTTCGAGATGGACCCGGGCAAAGACGTCCGATTTTCGTAAGAACAACGGAGCGTGCGACCCGTTTGGAAGGGTGGGCAGTCCTCTGCACGCTGATGCATATATTCAGACAACGACGCGCATCGAGTGACGCGCCCTACCATTGCTATTCGACGCGCTAAAGCGTAATCATCGATCTCAATGCGGCTCGGTTATCTGTATTCCCGGTACCCGGTCATCTCGCAAACGTTTTGCGACGCGGAGATGCTGGCGTTGGAGCGGCAAGGGATCGAGCTGGTGATCGGCTCAGTATATCCGCCGCTCACCAGTTTGCGCCACGAATACATCGCGAGGCTAAGCGCGCCAGTTCATTACGCGCCGCCGCAGGAGGTTTTAAGAATCCTTGAACGGAATGCGAAAACTGACGCGAAATGGCCGCGCCATCTCGTAGAGCAGCACGAGGAGAGATACGGGCCTCTGGCGAAGTCAGAACAGCGGGCGCGCAATGCCTTGTACTTTGCCGAGTTTTTTGCCCGCAACGGCGTGGATCATGTGCACGTTCATTTCGCAAATCGTGCAGCGCACACAGCGGTTTTCCTCAAGGAAATTTCAGGGATTCCGTTCAGCGTTACGGCGCATGGGCAGGATTTTATGAAGGATCTTGGCAGCGACGATTTGCTGCGGGATATCTGTGCCGCAGCGGAATTCGTCGCAGCCGAAACAGATTATAGCCGCGACCTGCTCCGCCAGCGTTGCCCCGATTCCGCGACAAAAATCCATCGGGTTTACAACGGAATCGATCTGGAACGTTTTCAGGCACCTCGTTCGGTCAATAATCCCGTCCCGCGCATCGTGAGCGTCGGTCGGCTGGTTGCACTCAAAGGTTTCGACGATCTCATCGACGCTTGCGCGGAACTCGCGCGCCGCGAGATCGATTTTGTCTGCGACATCATTGGCGACGGTCCGCTGCGGGAGACGCTTCAGGCGAAGATCGAGCGGCTGGATCTTTCGTCGCGAGTGAATCTCCTCGGCTCACTATCACAAGGCGCGGTCTTGGAAAAACTTCAGGCTGCCGACATTTTTGCGTTGGCTTCAACTACCGACGCGCAGGGAGCTACCGATGTTTTTCCCACTGTGATTCTCGAGGCCATGGCTTCAGCGCGGCCGGTCGTTTCAACTCGTCTGGCTGGAATTCCCGAATTAGTCGTTGACGGCCAGAGCGGAATGCTAGCTCCGTCCCGTGATTCGAATGCGCTTGCTCACGCACTTGAACAGTTGCTGCGCGAACCTGAGCTGAGACTGCGCTTTGGGCGTGCCGGGCGTGCTCGGATCGAGCAGCATTTTCAAATTGAGCAGACGGTCGCGCGGCTGATGGAGATGCTCGAGCAAAGTCGTAGCCGTCGCCTTTTGGGCGATATGAGCGTTTCGCGATCGGCTTTACTCGCCGAGACCAAATCGAATCACCGACGCGCTTCGCATCAGCCTTCGCGTAGTTTCGGGGTGGCAAGCAGGAAACCGGCTCCAGGCGTCGCGTATCTGATTGATCGATGGCCTGACCCCGAATTGCCGCTCCTCGAACGCGAGGTTGAGGAAATGAAATGTCGGAATGTGCCCATTGTCCCGCTCGTCTGTGAATTGAATTCCAGTGCGAGGCTCAATGGCACCATGAAACGATTCGCGCCATCACTCGAATTTCTGCCTGATGCAATGGTGTTGGAAGCCGAATGGCGGGGAAGCCCGGCTCTGGCGCAACAGTTGGAGGAAGACCGCGCACGGGAGAGCAGCCGCGCCCCAAGCACAATTTTCCTCCGTCAGGCGCGGTTCGCGCTCGTGCTGCGGAAATTAATTCGACAGAAAAACGTATCGCACATTCACGCCACCAGTTCCCGCGCACTGGTTTGCGCTCTTATTTTAAAGAAGCTCCTCGGTGTGACAGTAAGCACCACGATCGAGCCGCGACCGGACTTACCGCGTGAGTGGATCCAGAAGGCATTGTCCGCATGTTTGGGCGGTCGTCTAAGCAATCGAAAATTGGCCGAGCAACTCGGTCGCGCATTCTTCCTGGATAAAACAACATTTCGGTCTGCTCCGAAGAAAACGCTTGGGCAAATCACTCAAAAGACTCATATCGATTTGACGACAGGCTCGCGTTTTTGGCAGCAATGGGCGGAGCTGCTTTTGCGCTGGAGCGGCAGCGACCGAAAATCGAAAATCGAAAATCGAAAATGAAAAAAGCCATTCTGCTCGCCGGCGGTGCCGGGACACGTCTCTATCCGTTGACCAAAATCGTCTGCAAACAGCTGCTCCCTATTTACGACAAGCCAATGATTTGTTATCCACTGGCGACGCTGATGCTCGGCGGTTTGCGCGAGGTGCTGATCATTTCCACGCCAAAAGATTTGCCGATGCTTCACGATTATCTGGGCGATGGCAGACAGCTCGGAATTCGGATCGATTACGCCGAGCAAGCGAAACCGGAAGGAATCGCCCAGGCATTCCTAATCGGAGCGAAATTTGTTGGCGACTCCGGTGCGTCGCTAATTTTAGGGGACAACATTTTCTACGGGAAACTCGACTTCTATCGAGACGCGCTCGCGATCGAGCGCGGCGCATGCATTTTCGGCTATCAAGTTGGCGATCCTGAGCGGTACGGAGTGGTTGAGTTCGACAGTAACGGCAGAGCCATCAGCCTCGAGGAAAAACCAAGGCAACCGAAAAGCTCTTTCGCTGTCCCAGGACTTTATGTTTACGACAACCAAGTCGTTAGTCTGTGTCGGACACTGCGCCCATCAGCACGCAACGAACTGGAAATTACCGATCTGAATTTGCTGTATCTGAAGCAGAATCAACTTCACGTGAAACTACTCAGCCGCGGAATGGCGTGGCTTGATACCGGAACCACAACAACTCTACTCGAGGCCGGCAATTACATCGCCACCATCGAGCATCGGCAGGGCTTGAAGATCGCATGCCTCGAGGAGATCGCGCTGCGAATGGGTTTCATTAGCCAATCCGATCTCGAAAAAATCATCGACGGATTACCGAAGAATGAGTACCGCGATTATCTCCGCACGGTTTGTGATGAAGGGCCCAGCGCCGGTCCGGCGCAGGTCGGCTAGTCTCAATCCCAAAACTTCTCATTAACACCGGCCGGAAGGCCGGGGTGTTAATCATTATTTCGGTTGCTCGCGCAGCAAATGGTTGGTGTCAGCAACCAGCTTCGTTATCGCGTCAGGTTCCGTCGCATCGTAATAGGCCCGGATTTGACCGCGTCGATCCACGAGGACCATTCGCGTGCTGTGCACCGGAAGTCCTTCCGCATCGCTTCCGTCCGACACGGCCAGTTTGAAACCGTCATGGGAAAGTTTGTAGATCGCTGATTTTGCTCCGGTTAGAAAATCCCAGCGTCCTGGCTCGGCTTGTAATTTCGCCGCATAGCCACGCAAGACAGCCGGTGTGTCCTTATCCGGATCGACACTGAACGAAACCAAATGTACGTCGCTTTTTTCCAGTGGCTTTTGCAGTTCGCTCATCCGACCGCTGATCATCGGGCAGGGTCCCGGGCAGGTTGTGTAAATAAAATCCGCGATCCAAATTTTACCGGCCAACTGTCCTGACCCAAATGGCTCTCCGTTTTGATTCGTAAGCTGAAAAGTGGGCACCGTGCCGTAAGAAGAAAACGTGCGCTGACGCAGCGCTGACACCTCGAGATTTCGCAACCATAGCAATATCCCGAGTGTGATAAGCGGGATCAAAATCAGTGTCACTTTCCAGGCGATACCGCTGCGTACCGGGGCACGATTAATGGTGGCAGAAGTCGTGTTCATATTTTCGTGAGGACCAGCGCCGCCAGCAACAGTGGAAGATACGCGATTGATGCGAAAAACAGGAGACGCGCAGAGCCTGGCGTTCGCAGTCGCAGAAAACGCATCGCGATCGCGACGAACAAGCCACCGAGCACAAGCTCGATTGGCTGATAGACGTAGCTGACAACTCCAACAAATGCGGGCAGACCGGCGAGGACAAGAAGGAGAATGCAGAAGAACACACTCTGGCTGGCGCTGCGTTCGCCGGTGGAATCGTCGCTTGAAATCATGCGGAACCCCGCGCGCGAGTAATCTTCGCGGAACATCCACGCGATGGCGAAGAAGTGGGGCATCTGCCACAAAAACACGATAATGAAGAGACTCCACGCCCCCGGACCGATGTCTCCGCGCGCGGCCGCCCAGCCAATCATCGGCGGGATGGCGCCGGGAATCGCGCCGACAGCCGTGTTTGCCGTGCTGGTGCGCTTCAACGGTGTGTAAGCAAAGACGTAAATGGCGATGGTGATTGCCGCCAGCACCGCGCTGAGCGCGTTGCAAACAATCGCGAGGTAAGCGACACCGAAAACAGACAGCGCGACGCCGAGTATCAGCGCTTGAAGCGGCGCAATTCGCCCAGCCGGAATCGGCCGTGTCTTTGTTCGCCGCATGAGCGCGTCGACTCTGCGTTCCCACCATTGATTGAGAGCGGCTGCGCCTGCTGCTGCTGCTGCCGTCCCAAACACCGTGTGAAAGAGCGCCCTGAAATCGACCGGCGGTTCCGCTCCGAGATAAAATCCGACTGCAGTCGTTAGCAGAACAAGCAGCGTGAGTCTCGCTTTGACGAGTTCAGCGAGGTCGCTCACAAAGCCCGGGCGCGACGACGCGAGTGTGGGATTTCCAACGGCCATAGTTTTCATACAAGCGGCTGGTTGTGGTAAGGACGCTGCGCTGCGGGGTCCAATCGGCGCACCGCGCCGAGGCTACCAAGAATTCGCCAGCAAATCGCGCTGATACTCACACCAAAAGATAGCATCACCGCGCCGAGGGCGACATGCGCCGTAGCGATATCTGCGGCTTTGTTGCTCCAGATTACCCAGGCACCGAGCGTAATCTGGCCGAACACGAAAACGACCCAAAGAAGTGATAATCGTTTAAGAGCAGCGAAATCGCGCATTTCTCTCCAAGCCCGGGCACAAAACGCGATTATTGCAGTCGCTATGATTACCGCGAGAAACCGATGCACCATTTGCAGCCAGATTTGAAATGCGTTCACGTCCGATAACGCACGCGCGTCGCGCCACGCATTGATCTTCGCTAAGGCCGCCACGCTGGTATTCGGAATCCATGTACCGTTTGCGGTCGGAAAATCCAGAATCGATAGATCGCGATGTTGATGGCGCATCGTTGCCCCGAGCGCCAGCTGCACGTAAATCGCCACCGTGATCGCAATCGCGAGGGCCCTAATTGGTGTGAACCAAGTGGATGATGGAGGGGCTCCGCCCTCCACGGCACGCGCGCTGTTTGTGAGTGACGACCAAAATTTCGTCGTCACCAGCGCGATAAAAACAAGCAGCCCGAGGAAAGCTTGAGCGACACAGGCGTGAAAGATGCCGATTTGATCTTTCATCATCGTGACGCGAAGGCCGCCGAGAATTCCTTGCAGAATCACACCTGAAACCGCGATCACGCCCAGGCTGCGGACCCATCGGCGGTCGTCGCGCAGCCACAGCCACGCCGCGAGAATGATCGTGAGAAATCCGACCAGCGAACCCATCAATCGGTGCGTGTGCTCGAACAAAA
The DNA here is from genome assembly GCA_035315785.1 of Candidatus Udaeobacter sp. Taxonomy (GTDB): domain Bacteria; phylum Verrucomicrobiota; class Verrucomicrobiia; order Chthoniobacterales; family UBA10450; genus Udaeobacter. The sequence continues at coordinate 21,529 of DATFXP010000159.1, forward strand.
TTCCGCCGACCCATTTCGACACCGGAAACAAAAACATGTTGTAACCGAAGGTGGTCGGCCAGTCGGGCACGGCAAGCCCGACGTTTTTGCTCGTCACCATTCCTCCGCTGCAAATCAGCAGGAGGGTGGCCACACATGTTAGCCATGCAAATCGGTTTAACCATTTGCTGTAGCGGCGGTCTGTGACCGCCGAGTTGCGCGAAGCCGGCTGCCGCATTGGTGATTCGGCGCTCAAAGAGCGCCGCTACAGAAAGGAACTATCCGCCGGGACTTGGCGACGCGGCCGGTTCGGGCGGTTTGCTTTGCGACCGCGGCGCACCCGGTGCTGGTGAAGAAGGCGCCGCTTGCGTGCTGCCAGCGAGTTCGGCTCGTTCTTTCAACCACGCCTGATAGTCCTGAGGCGTGTCCACGACCAGTGTGCCTTTCATTCCGTAGTGACCAAGCCCGCACAATTGGGCGCAGATCACTTCATAAGTTCCGGTCTTTACAGGAGTGAACCAGATTGGAATCAGCGAGCCAGGAATGGCATCGCCGGCGATGCGCATGTCCGGTACAAAGTAATCGTGGATCACATCTTTCGAGGAAAGCTCTGCAATCACGGGACGACCCACCGGCACGTGGAGTTCGCCGGTCGTAACGATATCGTCTTTGCCAGCTGGATCACTTGGATCAATCCCGAGCGGGTTTGAGTTGGAGACAAGATTGACATCACGCCGGCCAAACCGTCCATCGGCTCCCGGCAGATGGTAGTTGAAGCTGAACTGCTGCGCTACCACGTGCACAAGGAGCGCTTCTTTCCCGGGCGGAAACTGGTTCACGCGTCTTGCCCACAGCGGGATCGCGAAGCCCAGCAACAGCACCGCTTCAATCATGACAACTGAAAATTCCAGATGCGTTGAGATATGGCTGCGCACACCGGCATGATCGGCATTTGGTTGGCGGCGCTTTCGAAATCGAAACAAGACGTAAATAAAAAACGCCGACCACCCGACGAACAAGGCGGCCATGAACCAGTGACAAAACTCCAGGATGTGATCGATCTGATAACCGTGGGACGAAGCGTTTGGCGGCTGACCCAGAAACTCGTTGATCAGCGCGAGGTTATTCATACTTGCTTAAATCTTCCTCGGTCAATTCCTGATGAGGCTCGACCGGCATGCGGCCATGGCGCCACAGATGAAAACCAAACGCGCCGATCCCGCCTATGACCGACATCACAGCGCCAAAAAGAAACCAAATCGCGACAGCCATATGCTCGGTCGATTTGCCGTCCTTCGCCCCGTAGCAAAACGGGCACGCCAACGCTTGCTGTGCAGCAAACAGAGCGGACACCAACAATAACGAGGCGACTTTTTTCATGTGATGATGCGGAGCCGTTTCATTTTCCTGTAAAACCAAACGCCATACACCAGGAGCACAATCGCAACTACAAACGACGCTACCGCGCCAGCAACATAAATTGGGGCGCCTTCCACAAGATTAACCCATAGACACCACACGCCGGTCCCCAACGCAAGCAGCGTCGAGAATATGATAAATACGATATGGAAAGCTTTAAGCGACATTTAGTGGTGAAAGATCGGGTAGTCGTACCACGCAAAAAATGTAAGCCAGAAGAGGCCAAGCACAAAAAATCCGGTGAAAATTAGGACCCGGTAGATCAGCCGTTTCTCCGCGGCGAGGTGCATAAAAATTGCCGCCACCAGCCCGGCCTTGAACGTAGCGACCAGCATTGCCACGGCGATGTTCGCTTTCTGCGTGCCAAAATGAACATATGACAACGCAACGGTGATGATTGTAAAAGCCAGCAGCGTCGCGCCGACCATTAAATACCCGCGAACGTGCCTGCGAATACCGTGCGCGTATTCCTCGTACTCCTTCGAATCTTGGGAAATGTCAGGCGGATTATTCATGGCGGTACTGTCATTCTGATCCCGCAGTCGCGGGAGAAGAATCTCTGATCCATTTCTGGCAACGCTTCAGATCCAAGAAACTGAGATGTTTCGCTTCGCTCAACATGACAGCGGTATAAATGGGTTCAAAGTAGATAGAATAGCGGAAAGACAAAAATCCAGATGAGATCCACAAAGTGCCAGAAAAGTCCGCTGACCTCGACACGATTAGCAAGATGCTCAGGGTTACGTTGGTAAAGCCGTTTGCTCACCGGCAACCACATATAAATGAACACCAACACGCCACCAAGCACGTGCAAACCATGTAAGCCGGTGATCGTAAAATAGCTCGCAAAATACGCGCTGTGCCTTGGCTCAAACATCGTTGCGTACTGCACGTCCTCTTTTTCAATCGTGGCGATCTTTTCCGTCGCAGAACGCGGCCAGAAGTGCGGCCGATCCATTTCGGCGTTCGTTGGGTCTGCATTAAGTGGATCGAGCGCGACTTCGTATTCCTTGATGTTCGGATCCTTTAACGCAGCGCGATTGTGCAAGTGACCAGTAATTTCGAGCCGAGGCGGCAGGCCTTTTTCTGCCGCGTATTCATTGCCCAAATATTGTTCATATTTTCCCAGCGCTTCCGTTTTGATGTAAATGCCAAAGTGATCGAACTTCTGCGGCCACTCGTAGCCCAGTTTAACGACCAAGAAAATGATGCCACAGCTAATAGTGGCGAGCATGTACCACCAATAGGCGTTATACTTTCGCATCTTCAGCGAAGCCCACGCCAGCACCACAGTGACTGAGGAGATGATCAGGATCGCGGTGTTCATCGTGCCGACCGGGACATTGAGTAAGCCATGCGGCCACATGCCCGGCGGCGCGTCGATGCGCAGGAAGATATAAGCAGAGAAAAGCCCGCCAAAGAGCATCACTTCCGATGCGAGAAAAAGCCAGATCCCAATCTTGGCGTTCCAAAGACCGGTGTCAGGCCGAGTAGAAATTGTGTACGGAATTTCCATAATTCAGTAGATCACAGATGCGCTATGCGTGAATGAGCTCCGGCGGCGGTTTGCGACGCGTTCGCTCGGCGGGTTCCACCGGTTCATTTTGCATGGTGTAGTCGCGTTCGCTACCGGGCAGGCTGTATTCGTACGGGCCGCGATATGCAACTGGCGTAGTGATGAAATTTCCATGCGGCGGCGGCGAGGGCGCTGTCCATTCGAGGGTCGTCGCTTCCCACGGATTGTCGTTCACCTTTTCGCCGTGCTTGATGCTCCAGAAGAAATTGATGATAAACGGAATTTGGGCCAGCCCCATGATCCACGCTGCCCAGGAGATCGGCACGTTCCATTGGAAGCCGGTCAACCCCCAGATCGTGTGGTCGTTCGCCACGTTCCATCCCTGTCCGCCGTCATACCAGCGCCGATGCATTCCGGCCATGCCCTGCAAGAACATCGGGAGAAAGATCGCGTTCATGCAGATCAGCGTCGGCCAGAAATGCACTTTTCCCCAGAACTCGCTCATCTTTCGGCCGGTCGCTTTGGGGAACCAGTAATAAATGCCGGCGAAAAGCCCGAAGATTGTGCCAGGCGCTACGATGTAATGGAAATGCGCGATGATGTAGTAAGTGTCGTGCAGATAAAGGTCGGCTGAATTAAACGCCAACGGAATCCC
>DATFXP010000160.1:0-3584 GCA_035315785.1 Candidatus Udaeobacter sp.
GCTGAGGGACAAAGGATGGTTTTGCGAGGAGCCGCATTACAAAGGCAGGCTGTTGCATCTGCGGCACAAGGTCTTTCAGCCCAAAGACGTAATCGTTTTCGTTCACGGATTTATCGGCGATTACGTCAACACCTGGGGCAAGCCGAAAGTCTTGCTGGATGATCCGCGCTTTAATCGGAACTACGACTTCGTCTTCTACGGCTTCAAGACCGCACTCTTTGGCGATGTGCCCGCGTTCGATGAGGAAGCGGCAAGGCTCGATCGGTTACTGACTCACTTAGAGGAGGACTACAAGACCATCACGGTCGTGACCCACAGCAAGGGCGGACTGCTCGCGATGCGTACCCTTCTCAACCGGGCAAAAGATTTTCCGAACAAACGACCTTATAAGATTCACCGAATCGTCATGTTCACGCCGCTCACCGAAAACGTGTCGCTGGCACAACAGCCCGAGTTCGTGAGGCTGCTCGGCAAGGAGAGCGCAGATATCGCTCAGATGCAGGCCAATACTTACTCGGAGCTCGGAAGGGTGAAGGAGGATTTGAAAGCTTTGCTGGATCCGCAGGATCCGTTAGCTGCGGCGCGGACGGAGGCTTTCATAAAAGGCGTGGCCGAACATCTCTACATCATCAATGCCGAGCGCGACGAAGTAGTGGATGTCGGGCCTAACGGCGAAAAGATCGTTAGCGAAGCGCTGCGAAGGCTGAGTCAGTTGCCAACTCTCGGCCCGTCTCGGCTGGTCACGCTGCGTTACAGTGACATCGGTGGGACAGAGGAAGACGCGCGGGAAACAAAAAGCGGCGTTGAAAATCCCGCCTATGCTCACGGCATTGTGGTGAAAATGGGTGCGCAACAGGATTTCTCTTTCTTCGATCATTTCGAGGAGTTGCTCTTCGATCGCATCGGTACGCCGCCGCGAAATTCTGCCGCCAATCTCGAACAAATCCGACAAACCACCAATGACCGGATCGACAATACGGTCTTCGAAATGAACAAGTTCGTCGTCGATAAAAATCCTATGGTCGGGCTCGCCTGGCGCAACATCTCCGACGCTGTCCTGGCAAAATTCAAGGATGTCCCGGAGCCTGCCCGGCAAAAGCAGATAGAAGACCTCACCAAGCAGACCTACTATGTTTATATCTTTCTCGATTTATATGCGCGGATGGATGATCTGCGAAGCCGCGGGATCATGTCGCCTAACGATGATATGATTGTCGAATGGAAACACGATTGGCTTCCGAACCTGATGGGCTCAGAGATCGGCCGTTGGATGCTCGAGAACAATTTAATGGAGTATTACTCCGAGCCGATGATCAAGGATTTGCGCGAGGCGGCCGCGAGTAGTCAGCAGGACAGGTAGCACTGGATGTAACTCCAGTGGTTTTGCTTCATCCTGACGCGAGCCACAACCTCCGTCTGCTAGTCGTCCTTCGGCAGTCCTTCGCGGATCAAGCGCGAGAAATTCGGATCCTGGTCTGCGGCACGCGCGCGTTCGTTGACCAGGCTGCGCTGTTTCAAATCGGTGAAGGACAGCCCGCCAGTAGCGATGGCGTGATCCTGATACAGCATTTCGTCGGCTTTCCCATTGAGGAGAATGCGCCAATCCCATGGTTTACGGAGGTTGGCCGCGCGCTGGGTACGAATGCTTGTGGTGCAATTGCTTGTAACAGCGTTGTACCAACGCGGACTCTCGTGCAGGGTGTTGAGGGTATTTATGTATTCGCGAAATCTCTGTCGCGCTTGTTCCGGGGAAGCCAGCGTGTGGTAAAGATAAACATCCTCGCGCCGATAATTAGTGCGTAGACGGATCACATCGCGCTCATCGGCCACGACGTAAACGAGCGTGTACTGCCGATAAAAACCCTCCAAAGTGGAGTACTGCTGTCCAATCGTCTTGCGCGTTTCGATAGAGAAGCAGAGCGGAGGCGCGTCTGCGAATTGAAAGCTCACGATGGGATGCGCGATCCACGGCGAACCCCAGTAATTGATGGCCAGGTCCATGCCTGTGATCTGCGAAAGTCGCACCTTGCGCGTTTCCCAGTGGGGCGTGAAATCGGTCGCTGTGCGGTAGTCACAATTTCGCACGTTGTGGATGGTGACCTCGTCGCCGTTGATGTCGGCCCACGCTGTCTGCACAACATCCGGTTGCCATGCGTCATCGTTGCTTGGCTTCAAAGTCAGCCACCACGCAACAACAAGGGCGAATGCACCAAAGACAATCGCAATCTTCAATAGTTTCCCGCGAACAAATACAACGGCAGCCAGCAGCGCCAGCAGGAACACAATCGCTGCAACTGTGCCCGCCTTTGGAAAATCAAAATAGAGCGCGCCAAATGCCCATGTGGTGCAGACGAATGCAACCAACCAGACCAATTTCCAAGCGATGTATTTGATAACGCGCATTCGAAATCTTTTTTGACAGTCCTTCGGCGCGCGTCTATTTCGCCGAAGCTTCTTCGGCCGGCCACTTATCATCAGTAGGGTGCCAGCTCTTATCGGGATTGAAGCGGTCCAGGCTCGCAAACGTCTTCAGTGTATTTGGGCCGAGATCTTTCTGATAAACAATACCGTTGGAACCAACGATAAACGTCTGCACGCCCGTGACCCGATATTGGGCAGGCGCCGCAACCAGCGCGAATCCGCCGATCATCACGCCATTGACGACAAACTCCAATTGTCCAAGAGGCGCAGCTGGACCCTGCCGTTTTAAGACTTTGAAGAAATAACCGTGATAAGGCGCGGTTTTGTCGGAGTAACCTTCGGCGATGGCTTTCCCAACATTCTCTCCGACTGGGCCGCCCCATGATCCATCCGCATTTTTCCAGGCAAGCCCATCATGTTTATCCTCGCTGCTAATGATCTTCTGGGCGTACTGATTAACCGGAGAACCGTCATGTTTTTCCTGGGCATACTCGTGTTGGGCTTCGACGAACCCACGACAGATTTCGATCGCATCCAGTTCGTTTGCACCAATTCGTCGCATTAATATTTCATTCCGACCGGCCTTGGTATCGAACATCCATTTTCCCTTGCGCTGCACGATCGGAATAGCCAGCGGGAAGTCATCGTTTCCGACTGAGAGAATTGTGCATTTCGAATTCTTTGGATCTACGTTGAGCGAGGTCTTTTCTTTTGCCTTCGCTGCAAAATCGACGGCGCGTTTTTTGTCCGCCACTGGATCTGCTGAACTGATGAGATTGGCTGCATCCGGCCCCAGAATTTCTTTTAAGGCAGCAACATCGAACACCTCTGCTGCGCGAATAAGAGTGTCGGCGGCCTGCTTCGCAGAGCTAAATTCTCTTTCTTTTTTCGAGTCCGAGTTCGCGGCTGTATCGGATTTCTTTTCGGAGCCGGCGTGCAACGGAAATCCGACAGATCCAGCGGTAACAACTACGAAAGCGATCGCTAAAAATTTCGACCAATAATTAAAGGCCCATTTTATTTTCATAGCTGGTCGACGCGCGTTCATCTCCGACGTCCGCCACCTCCACCGCGAGCGCCTCCGCCTCTCGCCTGTCCGCCACCAAAATTTCCTGCCCCCGCACTCCCAAAGCTGTTGTTTCCTCGATTGCTGCTGGCACGCA
>DATFXP010000161.1:0-21605 GCA_035315785.1 Candidatus Udaeobacter sp.
GCGCGAATGCAGCAATTACGAGACGCGACGAAAGATGCAAAATTCGATTATTTCAAAAGTCATCTTGACCTGCAGATGCAAGCGGCTTCAGCATGGGTAGCAGCAGCTGAAGGCAAGAAGAAGGAAGCAATCGATATGCTGCGGCGGGCCGCGGATTCCGAAGACATACTCGGCAAGCATCCGGTTTCGCCCGGAGCATTCGTTCCGATTCGCGAACAACTTGGCACTCTGCTGCTGGAAATGGGTCGACCGACCGAAGCACAGCGAGAGTTTGAGGCCGCGCTCAAGATCTATCCCGGACGATTCAGAGGTTTGTACGGAGCGGCGCAAGCCGCCGAGCAAGCCGGCGACAATGAGGATGCAAACCTCTATTACACAAAGCTGGCAGCACAAACCTCAAAGGCTGGCGGTTCACGAGATGAATTAAATCACGTTCGCGAATTTCTTTCCACTCAGGCTAAAGCAGCGGGCTCGAACGGCGTGGCCCGCGCTCGCGAGTAACTCGTCTCCGCGCCTCACGCGAAATTACTCGTTCAATTCTGCGGTTAACCGGACGCCCACATTAGGTGCAACAGGAACAGGCTAGTCGCACAGCACTAGTTATTGCCGCCAGCCTGGTTCTTTTGCATCACGACCCTAGACACTCGCGCCTCGTATCGAAGACGTCTGCAAGTTTATGCGCCCACGTCCTTAAGAAGTACTCGGCGCGAACACGTCTGTTCTCAAAAATTGTTCGGCAGAGTTGGTTTCGACCGATCGCAAAGCTGATCGAGCGTACCACGATCCCGGGAATTTTGCTGCATTACGCCTTACGAAAAAAGTGTATCAGCGAGTTGGTGCGCTCAGCAGTCGCTAACGGAGTTGCCCAGGTTGTCATACTCGGCGCGGGCTTCGATCCGCTGACCTCCGAATTGCAGCGGGAGTTTCCAGGTGCGCAATTTTGGGAAATCGACCATCCAGCTACGCAGCGTCACAAAGTTCGGGCCTGTTCCGAATTCGGAATTGAACGAGTGCATTTCGTTGCAGTTGATTTGAGTACTACTGCTCTCGAGAGAGAAACGTTGATGAACACTGGGTTCGATTCCGCCAAACGCACATTCTGGATCGCCGAAGGTTTACTGATGTATTTCACGGCAGACATCGTCTCCTCCTTGATGAAAAGCTTGAGCAACCTGGGTGCCGCCGAAAGCCAATTTGCGTTTACGTTCATGGAAAAACAGCAGGACGGCCACATTCGATTCGATTCGCAAACCAAACTTGTTGATTGGTGGTTACGCATTCGCGGCGAGCCGTTTCTCTGGGGAAGTACGCGAAGTGAACTTGCTGAGGTTATAAGGCCGTGGCGCATAATTCGATTTTTCGATCACAATGATCTGCGAGACACGGAATCCGGTCTCAACGACAAAATCATCGCAAAAGGCGAGGTAATTTGTCTGGCTGCAATCTAACTGGCGTAGTTAACCTTCGGCGATGTTGACCCGCCGTGACTTCATACGGACGGCAGCGCTTTTTGCGCTTGCGCCGCATGCGTTTTCGGAACGCGAGAAAGAGATTTGGGTCAACGACGTTCATTCGCAGCTCAATCGCACTCGCGTTCGCGAGCTCCTACGACCGCACACCAGAGATGAACTCGCCGAGATTGTTCGTTCAGCGTCGCGAAAGGCCGTGCCGATTTCCGTTTCGGGATGCCGGCACTCGATGGGTGGCCAGCAATTCGCTACGGACAGCATTTGCATCGACACGCGCGAACTGGATCGCGTCATTTCATTCGACCGCGAACATGGATTGCTCGAAGCAGAAGCAGGGATTCAATGGCCGAAATTGATTCGCGCCTATCTCGACGCTCAAGCGGGCGAGACAAAGCAATGGGGTATTGCACAGAAACAAACCGGCGCCGACACATTCACACTGGGTGGAAGTCTTTCCTCCAACGTGCACGGCCGCGGACTGCGGATGAAGCCGCTGATCTCTAACATCGAAGCCTTCAGCATGATCACTGCCGATGGAAAATCGATTCGCTGCTCCCGCCAAGAAAATAATGAATTGTTTCGACTCGCGATCGGTGGCTACGGCCTTTTTGGATTGATCGACACCGTGACGCTTCGACTCGTCCCGCGTCAAAAATTAAGACGCGTAGTCGAAATCATTCGCGCAGACAATTTGCCAAAGCGCTTTGAAGAACGCATCGCACAAAACTTTCTGTACGGCGATTTTCAATTTTCGGTCGACGAGAAATCCCCGGACTTTCTTCAGCGAGGAGTTTTTTCATGCTACGAACCGATCGGCGAAGACGAACCGATGGCCGCCAAAAAGGAATTACGCGATGGCGACTGGCTGAAGTTGCTACGGCTTGCCTACACCGATCGGGAAAAGGCGTTCAAACGCTACAGCGAGTACTATTTGTCGACAAACGGACAGACTTATTGGTCCGACACGAACCAGCTTAGCGCATATCTCCCGAATTATGCACAGAAGATCCGCGAACAAGTCGGAGGTGACGAGTCGAGTCTCATCATCACCGAAATCTATGTGCCGCGCCCGGACCTTCCCGATTTCTTAGCGCAAGCAGCAAATTTGTTACGCTCAAATAACACAACCGTCATCTACGGCACCGTCCGAGTAATCGAAAAAGATGATGAGAGCTTTCTTGCGTGGGCCAAGGAACCTTACGCCTGTATCATTTTCAATTTGCTCACGCTCCATACACCGAACGGCATTGAAGCGCCAGCACGTTCGTTCCGCGGCTTAATCGATTTAGCGATAGCTCGCGCCGGAAGTTACTACCTTACCTACCATAAATTTGCCAAACCAGAACAGGTCTTGGCGTGCTATCCGCAATTCAAAGAATTTCTGGCCCTGAAACGAAAGTACGATGCCGCTGATCGCTTTCAGAGCGATTGGTATCGCTATTATCGGAAACTCTTCCCGAGCTAAGGCTTTGTCGCCGCTTGCCATTATTGCGTTGGTTCTGGTTCTCGCGCGCGCGATTGCTGAGTTGTGGCTGAGCCGCCTGAATCAACAGCACGTGCGCGCGCATGCGGATGAAGTGCCGCTCGCATTTCGCGAAATGGTTGATAAACCGACGTATCGTCGCTCAGTCGATTACGCCCTGGCCAAGAGCCGGTTTGGCGAAGTCGTCACTCTGTTTGACGCTGTGCTCCTCATCGGCCTGTTATTCAGCCGTGTGTTGCAGTGGGGGTTTGGAAAATTCATGGCAGAGTTCGGTACGTCCGTTTGGGCAATGGCCGGTTTTCTTTTCGCCACAGGCCTTGCATTAAGCATCGTCAGTTTACCATTCGCCTGGTATGCGCAGTTCAAGCTCGAAGACCGATTCGGCTTCAACACCACTACCGTGAAGACGTGGGTGCTCGATCGTCTGAAAGGACTTTTGCTCGCGGTGTTGCTGGGATTTCCATTGCTCACACTGGTGCTGAAGCTGATTGAATGGACTGGCCCCAACTGGTGGATTTGGGCGGCGGTGCTGGTTATCGCGTTTCAACTACTTTTAATGCTCATTGCGCCGGCAGTGATCATGCCGCTCTTCAATAAGTTCACGCCGCTGCCGGAAGGTTCCACCTTGCGCGAACGTCTCTTTGCACTGGCGCAGCGCACACATTTTCCAACCCGCAGCATCGAAGTAATGGACGGCAGCAAACGGTCGCATCACTCCAACGCCTTCTTCACCGGGTTCGGACGTTTTCGCAAAATTGTCCTTTTCGACACACTCGTAGCTCAGCTCGCCGAGCCGGAACTGGAATCCGTGCTTTCGCATGAAATCGGGCATTACAAAAAACGTCACGTTCTGAAGTCGCTCGCTGTTTCGATTGCTGGCGTGTTTGTAGGCTTCGCGGCGCTCGCGTGGCTGGCGCGTCAGCAGTGGTTTTATCAAGGATTTGGTTTCAAATATCATGCGGGACTTGCCGCAGCGAACATTGTGCCGGCGATGCTGCTGTTTGCGTTGCTGGCGGGGACGATCAGTTTTTGGTTTTCGCCACTGGTTCACATGTGGTCGCGTCGTTTCGAGTACGAAGCGGATGCGTTCGCGCGCGCAACTATGGGCGACGCGCAACCGCTCGTTCAAGCGCTACGCAAATTGACGGAGAAAAACCTAAGCAACCTAACGCCACATCCTCTCTATAGCAGTTTTTATTACTCACACCCCACCCTGCTCGAACGGGAACGCGCGCTGCGAACAACCGTTTAGTTGCCACGCTTTTTGTATGGCAGGCGCGTCGCCTGCTGGCAACCGGAGCAGTTGCCCTACAAATGAAAAAGATCGGCGCTTGACACAAGCGCCGCTACAACGTGCCGTGTTCTCAGAATGTCGAGAATCATTGTTGTTGGCGCGGGGATCAATGGCGTTACTGCTGCGATCGAACTAAAGAAACGCGGTCACGAAGTCGTGCTGGTCGATCCTGGGCCGTTGCCGCATGCGTTGGCGGCGTCCACCGATATCAGTAAGGCCGTGCGCGCCACATACGGCGCTGATGAAGATTACACCGCTTTGGCTGAACGTTCGATTAGACGCTGGCGCCGATGGAATGAGGAATTTGACACAAAGCTATACCACGAAGTGGGCGCGATGTTTGTTCGCCGCCGGAAAATGGAGCCCGGCGATTTTGAATATGAAAGTTTGAGACTCCTTGAAAAGCGCGGACTCAACGTGGTGCGTATGGACACATCGCAGTTGTGGAAGCGTTTTCCCGCATGGAATCCGGAACTTTATCGAGATGGCGTTCTTGAGATAGAAGCGGGTTATGCGGAGAGCGGTCGCGCCGTTGCAACATTGATTGAGCGCGCAAAATCTGCAGGTGTTGAACTACGCGAACGCGTAAAGTTTTCGCAGTTGAACGAACGGGGCAATCGCGTGACCGGCATTGTGCTTGATGATGGACAGCGAATCGCCGCGGATTTCGTCGTGATGGCGGTCGGCGCATGGACGCCGTACCTGCTGCCGTTCACCAAGAACTTTTTCCGCGCGACCGGCCAGCCAATCTTTCACTTAAAGCCTTCAGAGCCTCAACTGTTTGAGCCGGAGCGTTTTCCGGTCTTCGGCGCTGACATTACAGCAACCGGCTACTACGGATTTCCAATCAATCGCGACGGCGTGGTGAAGATTGCCAATCACGGGGCTGGACGCGAGATGTCGCCCGAGTCCTCCGACCGCGTGGTGACTTCCGAGGACGAAAAGAACTTGCGCGAATTTCTGGACTCGACTTTCCCCTCGCTCGCAGATGCGCCGATTGTCTACACGCGGCTGTGCATGTACTGCGACACGCACGACGGGCATTTCTGGATTGCGCGCGATCCAGAGCGCGAACGATTAGTCGTTGCAGCAGGTGACAACGGACACGGATTCAAATTTGCCCCGGTGCTGGGTGAGATCATTGCCGACGCAGCGGAGGGAAAAGAAAATCCGCTGCTGAAAAAGTTCCGCTGGCGATCGGGGGTCCGTGCGGGAACTGCTACAGATGCGGCACGCTCGAAGGGAAAACTGTAGCGGCGGTCTATGACCGCCGCGATGCACGAAATTAAAGCCAAGCTTCGGCGCTCATAGAGCGCCGCTACAGTAACCTCTAGGAAGCCGGCGTTCCTTGCGGTGCTGTTTTTTTGGCGCGCTTCAGCAGAGTGATTTGCTTGATGCGCGCGGAATCGGACGGACTCCAGGTGGCAACTTCCGGATCGTCTTTGAAAGCGTTGTGGACGAGACGGCGTTCGTAAGAATTCATCGGCTCGAGCTGGAGCGAACGGCCGGTGATGCGTACGCGCTCGGCTAACTCGCGCACTCGCTGCACGATCCGATCTTCGCGCATCGACCGATAATGTTCGCAATCGACGATGACTTTTTCGGCGTTGTTATCTGTGGCTTGCAGCAAACGATTGAGCAAAAACTGAATAGCTTCGAGCGTCTCGCCGTTGCGTCCAATGAGTCGCCGACTCTCCTCAGTGTAAAGCTGGAGCGTCGGATTGCCGCCTTCGTTGGTGGTCTCCTCGATGTCCACCACGAAACCGAGATACCCAAGCATGGTGTCCAGCAGATCTTTCGGCGTCATCATCGTTTTCGTTTTCCAGCAGGAGCAACTTTTTCGAGGGTCGGCATGGGTTGCCGTTTGTTCTGATAAAATTGCAGGATACTGAAAAGATTTTGCGCGGTGTAATATAATGCCAGAGCCGCTGCAAAATTGTAGCAGAAAAATAGGAAGATCAGCGGCGTAAACATCATTATGCGGCGCTGCGTGGGGTCGCCCGTTTTCGGTGTCATCGCCATGAGCCACACCTGCGTAGCCGCCATAAGCAGCGGGATGATGTTGATCGGCCAATCGAGCACAGGCAGATGCGCCACGGTATCGGGTTGGGACAAATCGTGTACCCAAAGAAACCTCGCGTTTCGCAATTCCACGGCTTGCGCCAGCATCTGGTAAAGCCCGAAGAAAATCGGAATCTGAATAGCCATCGGCAAACAACCGCCTACGGGATTAATGCCGTACTGCTTGTACAGTTTCATCACTTCCTGGTTCATCCGCGTGGGATCGTCTTTATATTTTTCGCGCAGCTCCTGCATTTTCGGTCCAAGCAATGCTGTCTTGCGCATTGTCTGGTTCGCTTTGCTTTGAAGCGGCCAGAGCACGAGGCGCACCACCAGCGTCAATACGAGAATGGCAACACCGTAATCTTTGACGAAACCGTGAATGGTGTTTAGAAAATTGAGCAGAAATTGACTGACGATCTTGAAGATGCCGAAGTTCATGATCTCGGCTTCGTTGTGCTCCAGCTGCGCAAGCCGATGATAAATTTTCGGCCCCGCCCAAATTTGGAAGCGCGCGGCATAAGTTTGGCCTGGCTGCACCTGAAACCCCGGCATGCGCATCGCGCCCTCGATGCCGACCATGTTTTGCGAGCTTGAGACGTCGAACGAACGACCCCAAATGCCGATAGCCTTCGCGGTCAGCGGCGCGATAATAGTCGCGAAAAACTGATCGGTCACAGCCGTCCACTCTGCTCCCGCAAAATTCTCCTGGAAAACCGGCTGCGCGGCATGCGCACCGATACCGAGAAAACCGCCGCTACCTTGAAATGCACTGACGTTCCTGTCTCTGGCTTTGCCGTTGATGGACCAAACCAGTCGCGTGTAGTATGGATAGTCCCTCGGATGAATCGGCGCCGCCGAACCCAGCGCGACGAAATAGTCAGCATTTGAGTGCGGCTGGGAGCCCGTATTCTGCACGTCCAGATTCAGCTCGAGAAGGAAATTGTCTTTCTTCTGACTCGACTGCAGCAACGAAAATTTCTTCCGAATTGTGATTCCGTCAGGCGCGGTGCGCTCGCACCGAATGCTGTTGTCCGATTCACGCGTCAGCGTAAATTCAGGAAGCGCGGGCTTTGCCGGATCCTCAACCATCGCGCCGATAGGAATGTGCTTCGGAGAATTCAGGGTCACGCGCTTATCGTCTTCGGCTATGTGATTAAACATCACCGCCTCGGCGATGCCGCCACCGCGGTTGGTGAAGCGCAATTCGACATCCGAATTGCGCAACGTCTCGGTCTTTTCCGCAAAAGTGGGGACTGACTCAGCGCCCTGTGGCGCAGCTTCAGAAGGAGAAGCAACCGGAGACGGCGAGGGCGCGAGGATCGCCGGCGTCTCCGTTGGCGACGGTAGACCAGGAGTCCCAGCGACGGGAGCCGGTCTGGGGGCCATCTGTTTTGCGAGATACATTTCCCATACGACCAGCCCGACTACGCAAAGAGCGACAACAATCCACGCGGTTCGATCCATAAATCTGGTTTTGCACGATCAGACGCAGCGACGGATCTCATTCTGAGATTCGCCCACCCAGCGCGGCGGCACCGGGTCGTACCCACATCCACCCCATGGTTGGCAGCGAGCAAGGCGCTTCAATCCCAGCCAGCTGCCGTGCCGAACGCCATGCGTCTCCACTGCTTCCAAAAAATATCTCGAACAGGTCGGGGTAAATCGGCAGCCGCAGTCAGGCCCGCAAAGCAGGCGAAGCAACGGCGAAAGGGTGCGCTGATAAACGCGAATAACAAGACGAACCAGTCCGAGCATCAGAGCAGAATAGAAGCGCGCCTAGCGAGGCGCAACCATTCATCTTCCAACGCAGCATAGGTCGCGGTCGCCGCTTCGTGTCTCGCAATAGTTACGAACCAAACGCCTTGTCGCAATTCGTGCTGGTGCCGGCGAACAGTTTCTCGCAAACGACGCCGAACTCGATTGCGAACGACCGCACCGCCGAGACGGCCCGACGTAACGAATCCCGCGCGCCACGGACCGGAATCCTCCATCGGGATCACATTTAAGATTAGAAGTTTGCCGCGTTGCGCGATTCCATGCCGTTTCACGCACTCGTATTCCGGGCGATGCGTCAGGCGACGCGTTTTCGGGAATGAGAATGAACTCACTTTCGTTGCCCGTCGCCAAAAGTTTTATCCCGGGACGAGTTGGGTCGAAATGCGGTCGCGATTCGCACCACCTCGGTACAAAAGAAGTCTTCCACCGAAAATCGGGGGAAGACTTCTCAAATCAGAAAATCCGGCGATTTATCCCGCCGGCGACTCAGCAGGGGTTTCCTCTGCGCCAGCAGGCGATTCAGTGGTGGTAGCTGGTGCTTCGGTTGCGGCGGGACTTGTATCAGTCGCTGCGGGCGCAGTAGTGGGAGCCGGAGTTGTCGCAGGAGCGACCGTTTCGGTTTTTTGTTCGCATGCCGCGAGTAGCGCGGCACCGGCTAGAATGCAAATGTATTTCTTCATAGTTGGAGAGGCATATTGCTTTAATAGATCAATCGCAGCAAGCGCAGTTTTTGGATCGAGGAGAATGTCACTTGAAACACAAATGGCTCGCCACGAGCACTAAAAGGGCGGCTCCCATTTCAAGCCGTGCGCATCCGCTACGGCCTGGCACGTGAGCCGGCTGTCGAGCGTGTTGATTCCACCAACCAGTGCTGGCTGCTTTTTGCACGCGCCCTCAAGGCCGAGATCGGCTAACAGCTGCACGTAACGATAAGTGACGTTCGTAAGCGCTTGCGTGGCGGTACGCGCGTACGCTGCCGGCATGTTTGCGACACAATAGTGCGTCACACCTTCCTCCACGTAAACCGGATCGCGGTGCGTCGTTGGTCGCGAGGTCTCGGCGCAACCGCCCTGATCAATGGAAATGTCTACGAACACGCTACCGCGTTTCATTTTTTGCAACATTGCGCGCGTGATCAGCTTTGGCGCTTTGGCTCCGGGCAAGAGCACGGCGCCGATGAGCAAATCGCATTCGGGCATCAAGTCGTCCAGATTCGCTTCGTTCGAGTATAGCGTGTGCAGGCTTTCAATTGCGATGTCGAGAAAACGCAGCCGCTCGACGTCGATATCAAGAATTGTGACATCGGCGCCGAGGCCTTTGGCCATGCGCAAGGCGTTCACGCCCGATGTTCCGCCGCCGACGATGACCACCCGCCCGGGCAAAACTCCCGGAACGCCGCCGAGCAAAACTCCGCTGCCACCGTTGTATTTGGCGAGAAAATTAGCGCCCATTACCACCGACATGCGACCGGCGATTTCGCTCATTGGTTCCAGCAACGGTAAACGATGGTCCACTTGGATCGTCTCGTACGCCACGCCAGTCACGCCTGATTTCAGTAAAGCCTCAGTAAGCGGTTTGCTTGCAGCCAGGTGCAAATATGTGAAAAGAATTTGGCCCCTGCGCAGTAACGGGAACTCTGCTTTGAGAGGCTCCTTGACTTTCACGATCATGTCAGCGCGGCCGAAAACGTCTTTTGCCTGCTCTACTATTTGCGCGCCGGCTTTGACGTAGTCCTGATCGGAGTATCCGGAACCGATCCCGGCGTCCCTTTCCACCAAGACGGCGTGACCGTGTTTGGTGAGTTCGTTCGTACCAGACGGCAGCAACGCAACGCGCTGCTCTTGTTCCTTAATCTCCTTGGGGACACCGATGATCATGGTGCGAAGTGAGAGTGATTAGTGAAAAGTGGGACCTGGAATCAAGCTAAATCACTTGGAATTTCTCACTTCTTAAATCAGTTGAGCGAAGGATCATCCGGAGCGGCGGCGAGCATTTTATACCACGGTCCCAGCGTTCTCATAATCTCGAACCACAGATTTGGCAGCCGATCAAGCTCAAGCAGCGACGGATTGGCTTTTTGCACAACCCACGCCTTTTGCTTCACCTCGCTCTCGAGTTGGCCTGCTCCCCAGCCTGCATAACCGACAAAAGCGCAGACAGTAAGCAAATTTTTACGGCCGTGTGCATCGGTTCCTTCATCGACCACGATGTTGTGATTCAGTTTCAGACCCGCGCCCTTTTGCCATTCAAAGGCTGCAAACATCAGCTGGTTTTTTCCAACTGGACCGCCCAAAAAAACCGGTACATCGGCAAGACCGGCTGGCGGCGCACCCGAGACCAGTTCGGTCACCGGTCGGTCAAGCGGACGATTAATTATCACGCCAAGGGCGCCCTCGTTAGGCTCATGCTCGGAAACGAAGAGCACGGTGCGCCGAAAGTTCGGGTCAACCATGTTCGGATGGGCGACCAGCAACGAACCGGCTAAATTGCGCGACACCCGCTCATCGCCCAAATCACGCATGCAGGACTAGAGACCGCGACGCGTGATTGCGCAACCTCTCGATCGTGCTGGCTTTATGCCTCATGTTCAGTTTGCCGTGTCCTGATTTGTTTGTGGGGCACGCAACGGGAGAACTGCGCAAAAATTTTCGGAAATTTTGTTTAAAATTTTGTTGCCAGCGGGCGAAACCTCGCTTAGAGGCTTGAAAGTTTTCTACGATTGTTCTGGGGGGAACAGCCGCCCTTCACGCCTATCGGGCGTGGGGGGCGGTAATTTTTTGGGGCCCAAACGTTCGCCGCTTTCTTCTTGCTCGTGATCACGCTCTTGCTCGATTGCGTTTGAATACAACGCTCAACGCCGAACTCCAATGTCGAAATCAGCAAAGCCGTATCGCGTCGCATGGCCAATCGTGTGGACGCTGGCGGCGCTGTTCGTTGCAACGACGATTCTTGTCATTTTCTTTCGTTTGGAGAGTTGGCCGGCGCGCACAGCACGGCAAAGCACCGCTGAGCTGGAGCGGCTCGGCAAAAATCTGCGCGCGGCGTTCATCGACATCGCGCATTTGCAGCCACGGATCACGATCAATGATCGCGTTTACATGGAACAGACAACGCCAGTCAGCGAGCTGGTCGTTCTGTCACGCCGCATTGAAGTTGAACACGAGTTGCTTCACACGTGGGTGGGCAGCTCCAAGCGCGTGAAACTGCACGGCACATTCATTGCCAAAGCCGGGTTCGATCTGCGAAAAGGCCTCTCGATCGATATTCGCCCAGATCAAATCACGGTGCAGTTGCCGCACGCGCAGATTTTGGGCATTGAGCAGCAACAGGTGGACGTACTCGCATATGAAAACGGATTGTGGAACCGCATTTCCGGGCAGGACGTTCAAAGCGAATTGTCGGCATTGCCCGAATTGGCCTTAAAGAAAGCAGCAAAAAGCGGCCTGCCCGATGAAGCCGAAGAAACTTTGCGGCAACAACTCGAACAACGGATTCGCACGGCACAGCCGCTGCGTTTGATCTTCAAAGACCAGAAGAAAAGTGAATAGTGATCAGTGAAGTTGATCAGTATCTAAGTGACACATGCACGCCTAATTAGCGATTATTGATCCCTCTCGACTTATCACTTCTTCGTCTCACAGCAATGCCGTTTAAGAACCGAATCTTCCTCATAATTCTGGTCATCGTCCTCGTGGCGGTCGCCGCCGTTTTCCTTGCGCCTATGACGGTTTCCAACGGGGTTCGCCTTTGGGTCTGGTGGTTCGCGCGGCAGGAGGGCTTCGTTGCTACCATCGATGGCGTCGACGCGCCTTTCCTACGTCCCATCGTCATTCGTCAGATTCATTTAAAAAGCGTCCGTGACGACGCCGTACGCGTTGATGTCACTCTCATTGACGCTCGAGTTGTTTTGAATCTGAAGCACATCTTTCTGCACCTCGGCGGCCGCGACATTCGAAATATTTCCGTTCGAGAATTCCATGCCGAACTGCACCGAAGGAATCCAAAAGTGCAAACGCTAAGCGAACGTGGCTGGGCAACTCTGCATCGATTGCTCCCGGAAACCTTAAGTATCGGCAAGCTGGAGACGCGGGTCGAAGACGGGCCGAGTTTGATTTTGCTGCGAAACGCTTCGCTGTCTGCAAGCGAGGCGGAACCCGGTCGGTTCACCGCTGCCGAGCTCATGATTGCCTCGCCATGGGTCCGCCAGACTTTTTCTCAGCTGCGCGGGGCGACTCACTGGGAAGCCAATCGCTTGACGCTCGCAGGACTGACTTTGATACACGGCCTCGATTTGCAGGCGGCGACGTTGGACCTCGCGCGCCTGGGAAACCGGCGAATCGGATTGCAGTTCGACGTCGATGCGTTCGGCGGCAAACTCAGGACGAATATTTCGCATGAATGGCACTCCACACATTCCAACTGGAAAATTGCAGGCGGCGCCGCCGACCTTTCGCTGGCGCAAATTTCAGAGGCGCTCGGCTTTGCCGACCGCGTCAATGGCTTGCTTCATTCCAGCAACTTCACATTTCGCGGTAACCTAGCCGAACCGGACCGCGCAACCGCATCGCTGTGGGGTGAATTAACCGGACTCACCTGGCGCGAACGCACCGCAGAGGCGCTCATGCTCGGCGCAGCGCTTTACAATCGCAAAATCGAGCTCCAGCAACTTTACATCAGGCAAAAAAGCAACCAGTTCACGCTAAGCGGTGAAGCTGCGCTACCGGCAACTTCGTCCGAGTGGCTTAGACCAGATTTTCGAGGAAACATTTCGGCATCGATTAACCAGCTCGGCGAATTCCTTGCTCTCTTCGGTACAAACCCAGCTGATTTCGCGGGAAAAATCAGCATCCAAGGGTCAATGGATACTCACGCCCGCACCTTCGGCGGCGACCTCGCGATTGAAGGCGCGTCGCTGACGTTTTTCAAACACGACATCGACAGTTTCAGTGCAAGAGTAAGTTTGAAACCTAGCGAACTCGAGATCGAACGCTTCGATTTGGCGCGGAAGAAAGATTCTCTTTCGGGTGAGGGCAAAATCGATCTCTCGCCGGAGCACAAATATTCAGGAAAGCTCGACGCCTGGGCGGGCGATCTCCGCGATTACATCCCGACTCTCGCCGGTTCACCACAACAAAACGCAAAGCCGATTCCGGCAGAACTTCAAGCAACTATCGATTCGAGTCAGTGGGATACGCGGGGCGTGATTCACTTGCCCAAATCGAGCCCATTTAGTTTCACCGCGAATTTTCGGCTGCCCATCGGGACCACTTGGAGCGCATTTCAAATGTCGCCTCTCAACGTCTCGCTCGATTTCCCAGCACTTTTTCTCGCGGCCGCTCCCCAGTTTTTCCATTCAAACATTTTGGAAGACGGCATTTTGAGCGGAAAAATCTCTCTGTCCGAAACGCTGGAGCATCCCCGCATAGTTGGTGAAGTGCAGCTCGTAAATGGAAAGCTGGCCGACAGCAGCTTTTTTTCCAACGTCACCGGAGCCAGCACCCTCGCCGTTTTCGATGGCAATCGCGCTTCCTTGGAGTTTCTGAATCTCGCGACCAAAGATGTAGACCTCGCGCTTCGCGGAGAGATCGATTTCGAAAATACGAAACACGTCGTCGTCAAAATCGCCGGAGCGACACCCATTTTCGATTTAATGTCGCGTCCCGTTGACTGCGTGAACAAAATTGAGATCGCGCCAGCGGCGCTGCCGCTTGCTCCTGCCGCAACGGACCTAGAGTTTCGCGGCCCTCTTCTTCAATCCGGCTGGAGCGTCAGCTTGAAAGAAGAGGTCGGCAGCCAGTTTTCCGTCGTCTCGACGCCAGATACCGCTGAGCGCACATTTCCCCTTTGCTTTGGAACAGGCCCCGAGGAAAAAATCCTGTCACTCGGCGCCGTCCCGCGTGCTCAAGTTGCGGTTACTAGACCTCCTCCAAAAAAAGAGAAGCGGCGATAGCTCAGGAATGCTGATGCTGATGCTAGCTAACGAGCCACCGGGAAAGCTTCTCTGCCAAATCGGGAGTAAGATCCACTCTAAATTCAGCGCCCGCATCGAGCCGCAGCGGATTGCCGTTCCCGCGATCAAATAATAGCTGGACCGGATGACGTCCAGGTGAGCTAACGAGGATGTTGCGGACCTGTCGCAACTCATCACCTGTTGTGGCCGAAGAAAATTGCAGACGAATCGCGGATGCTTGCAAGACATTTTCCGATCTTTCGATTACGCCATTGGTCTTTGTCGCCGCCAGAGACTTAACATCGACAGCCGTAGCACGAATCATTTCGTCGCGTCTGTCCAAGGTTGCTTTCAATTCAACAACGCGCCCGGGAACGAGAATATCAGAGACCTTCAGATAGACCTCGTTCCACACGACTACCTCGAGCGTGTCCATGAGATCTTCGAGCCACACAACCGCAAATGGCTTGCCCTCTTTTTTCGTAAACTTTTTCTCGACCTCTACGATTGCTCCACCAATTTTGAACTGCCCCCGATCGTCCAATTCCCCTAACGAGGCAATCGATCGATAATTTTTAGCCGCAAAAACTGCGGCATATGCGTCGAGCGGATGGCCGCTAACATAAAATCCGAGGAGCTCTTTCTCGTACGAAAGTTTCTCGTGCTCGTCCCAGGGTCTGATCGGTTGACGCCTCGCTGCGGTCGCCGCGTGAGTTTGCTCATCGAAAAGCGAAACTTGCCCGGCTGCCCGATCGCGCTGTGCTATCGCCGACGCATTCAGCGATTCTTCGATGCACGCGAAGAGTTCTGCGCGATCCCGCCCCGTAAAATCGAACGCGCCCGCCTTGATGAGGCTCTCCAACATTTTGCGGTTAGCTACGCGCGAATCGAGCCGCGTACAAAAATCTTCGAGCGAACTGAACTCGCCGCGTTCATCTCGCTCGCGAATGGCCATGGCCATCGCTGCTTCGCCGACGTTTTTGATCGCAGCGAGGCCGTAACGAATTGCATTGTAGCTGGGATCGGCGATCCCGGCTCCGGCATCCTCGATGCCGGCTACAGTTTCCGGTGTGAAGTTCAAACCGCTCTTGTTGATGTGCGGCGGCAGAATGGAAATCCCCATTCGCTTGCATTCGCCCACGAAAATCGAAATCTTTTCCGTGTTATTGATTTCGTTGCTCAGCAAACCGGCCATAAATTCCACCGGGTAATGGGCCTTCAGGTACGCAGTTTGGTAACTGATCACGCCATACGCCGCGCTGTGACTCTTGTTAAATCCGTAACCCGCAAATTTTTCCAGCAAATCGAAAATGGCGTTCGCTTTTTTCTCGGGAATCTTATTCGTGCGCGCGCAGCCTTCGATGAAGTTCTTGCGCTCCTTCGCCATTTTCTCCTTGTCTTTTTTGCCCATGGCGCGCCGAAGAAGATCGGCTTGTGCAAGCGAGTAGCCGGCAAGCTTGCTCGCAGCCGCCATTACTTGCTCCTGGTAAATCATTACGCCATAGGTGTCGGCGCAGATGCTTTCGAGTAGCGGATGCAAATATTTGATCGGCGTAATCCCCTTTTTCGCTTTCACATATTCTGGGATGAGCTCCATCGGGCCGGGCCGGTACAGCGCGATTAATGCGATGATGTCGTCAAGCTTTTTGACGTCGAATTGCTTCGAGAGGCTGGTCATGCCGCCAGATTCCATCTGGAACAGGCCGATGGTTTCGCCCCGGTTGTAGAGCGCGAATGCAGCAGCATCAGTCAGCGGAATATCTTTTAGCGAAAAGTTTGCGTCGCGTTTCCAAATCAAGTTCAACGTATCTTCGATGACGGTCAGCGTCTTTAATCCGAGGAAGTCCATTTTGAGGAGTCCCAGATCGTTGAGTGGCCCCATTGCGTACTGGCTGATCACGTCATTGCCTTTTACGTCGTGGCAAAGCGGGATGTAATCGGACAAATCCCGATCCGCGATGACCACGCCTGCCGCGTGCACGCCAGCGTTGCGCGACAAGCCTTCAAGAACTTTCGCGTGCTCAAACAGTTGTCGTGTAGCCGGCTCGGTAGCGATCGCTCTTTTCAATTCCGCGTTTTTTACCACTGCTCCATCGAGAGTGATGTTCAGCTCGTTGGGAATCATCTTCGCAATGCGATCTGCATCGCGATAACTCCACCCCATCACGCGTCCCACGTCGCGCACCACGCTTTTTGCCTTGAGCTTGCCGAACGTAATGATCTGCGCGACGCGGCGTTCGCCATATTTTTGCCGAACATACTCCAAAACCTCCCCGCGGCGCGCTTCGCAGAAATCGACATCAATATCGGGAGGCGAAACGCGATCAGGATTCAAGAACCGCTCGAAAATCAGGCCAAACTGAAGCGGGTCGATGTCCGTGATACCGAGGACAAACGCTACGATCGAACCGGCAGCCGAGCCGCGACCGGGGCCAACCGGGATCCCTTTTTGCTTCGCGAAATGAATGAAATCCCAAACGATGAGGAGATAGCTAACGAATCCTGTTTTTTCCAAAACGCCGAGTTCGTACTCGAGACGCCCGGTTAATTCCGAATCTGTCGCTGCCCGTTCGCCGTAACGCGCGCGCAAACCCTGGTGGCAAAGCTCGCGCAAATATTCTTCCCGTGTTTTGCCCGCCGGCACTGGATACTCCGGATATTTCGATCGCCCAAACTCAAGTTCGAGACCACAACGTTCGCCGACGTGCAGTGTATTCATGATCGCCTCCGGAAAATCGCGGAACAACTGCCGCATCTCAGCCGGCGATTTGAAATACAATTCCGGCAGATAACGCATTCGGCTTCCATCTTGGACCATCTTGCCGGTGCCAATGCAGAGCATCACGTCATGCGCTTCGTGATCGCTTCGGCGGAGAAAATGCACGTCATTCGCCGCAACAAGGCCAACCCCTAAGTCTTGCGCAAGGGGCACCAGGGCGGTATTGCACATCTTTTGCTCTTCCATCCCGTGGTCGTGCAATTCCACAAAGAAATTTTCCGCACCAAGGATATCTCGGTATTCCGCGGCGCTTTGTTTTGCTTTCTCGATGTTGTTTGCCTGAATCGCGCTGTTGATTTCGCCCGCAAGACAGCCGCTGAGTCCAATCAACCCCTCCGAGCGCGCCGCCAACATTTCTTTGTCGATTCGCGGCGCATAATGAAATCCATCCAAATGCGCGGTCGTGACCAGCTTCACCAGATTGCGGTAGCCGGTTTCGTTTTCGGCCAACAATGTGAAGTGATACGCCGATTCCCGCCGCGACGGCGGCCGGTCCTTGTGCGACCCCGGCGCCACGTAAACCTCGCATCCGATGATTGGTTTTACCCCGGCGCGCTGCGCTTCCTGGTAAAATTCAATCGCGCCAAATAAGTTGCCGTGATCGGTCATTGCCACGGCTGGCATCTTGAATTCCGCGGCTTTTTTCATCAGCTCCTTCATTCGGATACTTCCATCCAGCAGCGAATATTCGGTGTGCAGATGAAGGTGAACGAAAGAGTCGCGGGACATCTGGTTTGAGTATTAAACGTCAGAAAGAATTGGCAAATCTGCCACGCATTTGACCTTTCTTTTCGAGACAAAATCGACCTGCATCGTAGCCCCCAACGTGTTCGAAGCGAGGCCAGGCTTTCAAATCCAGTGGAAAAACGGACGTGACGATTGCGGGATTTTTAGGGACAGCTTGTCTCCGCTCCAGACGACGATGCGATTTCAAAAATTCGTGATTGCATTCGACTCGGGCAATTGCTATGAGAGCGCGTGCTGCGGGTGCCTTTCGATACCAAAGCGCCGCACGATGCCAACGTTACTGCGACATGAAAAAATTGGAGGCCATCATTAAACCGTTCAAGCTCGAAGAGGTGAAAGAAGCGCTCGCAGAGCTCGGCATCGAAGGGATGACCGTCACAGAGGTCAAAGGTTTTGGGAGGCAAAAAGGGCACACCGAAATTTATCGGGGGAGCGAATATACGGTGGATTTTCTGCCGAAGGTGAAAGTTGAAGTCGTAATGGCGGACGACTTGATAGAAAAGGCGGTCAATGTCGTGGTGGCCGCAGCGAAGACCGGCAAGATAGGTGACGGCAAGGTGTTCGTTCTGCCTGTGGAACACGCGGTGCGCATCCGCACAGAAGAAATCGGCGAAAAGGCGGTGTAACGGCGCGGTGCGCCGTTGCATAAACCGTTGAAGCGTTAAACCGTTGAACCGGCTCAGAAAACATTTTAACAGTTTACGTTTTTAACGCTTCAACCCTTCAACGAACCAACATGGCCAAAGACAAAACTCCATCCGACGTCAGCAAAATGATCAAAGACCACGGCGTAAAGCTTGTGGATTTCAAATTCACCGATCTGCTAGGAACATGGCAGCACTTCACCACCACGCTCACCGAGTATAACGAAGACATTTTTACGGACGGACTTGGGTTCGACGGCTCGAGCATTCGCGGCTGGAGAGTGATCAACGCCTCCGACATGCTCGTGATTCCGGATTCGGCCACGGCGTGGATCGATGTTTTTAACGCCGAACCCACGCTTAGCCTCATTTGCACCATCGTTGATCCGATCACTCGTGAACCATACGATCGAGATCCGCGCGGCGTTGCCGAAAAAGCAGAGGCTTACCTAAAATCGACGGGAATCGCGGACACGGCGTTCATTGGCCCGGAAGCAGAATTTTTCATTTTTGACGATGTGCGATTTGCCAATAGCGGCAACACAGCGTCATACGTCGTCGATAGCGTCGAAGGACATTGGAACAGCGCGCGCGAAGAATTTCCAAATCTCGGTTACAAGATTCGGCCGAAGGAAGGGTATTTCCCAGTCTCGCCGATGGACACATTGCAGGACATTCGCAATGAAATGTGTTTGGAGCTCGAGAAAGCAGGCGTGCCGATTGAACGCCAGCATCACGAAGTCGCGACAGCCGGCCAGGCAGAGATCGACATCCGTTACGCGCCCCTCAAAACCATGGGCGACAACATGCAGTACTACAAATACATCCTGCGGAATGTTGCCAAGCGGCACAACAGAACGGTGACCTTCATGCCGAAACCAATCTTTGGAGACAATGGCAGCGGTATGCATACCCACATCTCGCTTTGGAAAGACGGCAAACCGCTCTTCGCCGGGAACGGCTACGCGGGGCTCAGCGATCTCGCCCTGTTTTTCATTGGCGGAATCCTAAAACATGCGCCAGCGCTAACCTGTCTGACGAATCCCACCACCAACAGCTACAAACGGCTCGTCCCCGGATTCGAAGCTCCCGTCAATCTCGCCTACTCCGCCCGCAATCGTTCTGCTGCGATTCGGATTCCGACCTACTCACCAAGCCCGAAGGCAAAGCGCATCGAGTTTCGCACGCCCGATGCCGCTGCAAATCCATATCTTGCGTTTTCGGCGATGCTTCTGGCGGGGCTCGACGGAATCCAAAACCGCATGGACCCCGGCGATCCGCTGGACAAAAATCTTTACGAACTCCCGCCGGAGGAACTCGCGCAGGTCGCCAGCGTGCCCGATTCGCTCCGCGGGGCGATCGAAGCACTCCAGGCCGATCATTCCTTCCTGCTGCGCGGCGATGTCTTCAACGAAAACTTCATCGCCAACTGGATCGACATGAAACAAAAGGAATACGACGCGCTACGTCTAAGACCTCATCCGTACGAGTTCGCGATGTATTACGACGTGTGAGACACGGCGCGACGACAAGAGGCTTACCAGTCGCGAGTGTATGACGCGTGCTGTGATATATTCGAACATTAAAGGAGGATTTATGCGACGAACGACATTCGCGATGGGACTCGTGGCACTTGCTCTGGCCGCCTCGGCATCGGCTCTGGCGCAAACTCCCACCGACGCTACTGGTAAGAAGGCCCCAGCTGTTCAGACCGCGGAATCGCAGGCCGCGCTGACGCCAACCTCGGCCTTGGAGAAGCTAAAGAAGGGCAACGCTCGCTTCGTCGAGAAGAACATGCGGACTCGCGACTGGATGGCCAAGGTACCCGCGACTGCGAGCGGTCAGCATCCATTTGCGGCGATCCTCGCGTGCATGGATTCTCGCAATCCGATCGAGATCATCTTCGATCAGGAATCGGCGACGTCTTCGGGATTCGCATCGCGGGCAACATCGTTAACGACGACGAACTCGGCAGCATGGAATACGCAACGAAGGTCGTCGGAGTGAAGCTCATCGTCGTCCTCGGGCATACATCATGCGGCTCTGTGAAAGGCGCCATCGACGATGCAAAGCTGGGCAATCTCACCGGGCTTCTTGCGAAGATCCGGCTCGCCGTATCGGCATCCGGCCCTGGAAGCTCGAAAGACGACGCGTACGTAACGAAAGTCGCCCAAGCCAACGTGTCTCAGGCCATGAAGGAGATTCGCGAGAAGAGCCCGACGATAAAGCAGCAGCTCGACGTTGGTACGGTCGGCCTCGTCGGAGCGATGTATGATGTCTCCACCGGGAAGGTGACGTTCCTCCCCGACTAAAGGGAATCTGTCTGCCTTGGCTTAGGTCGCTTCGCGCCAGCGCGTTGCACGCTCGATGTTTTGTTGCCACGTTCAATTAAAACCAAGAGGAGGAGAGAGACCGTGGCCAAAGCTAAACAGACGGGGGTAAACAAGAGTCTGATTACTGCGCAACAACGTCTGAGTGATTTGTGGGAAGAACATGTGCAGCACGAGTTCTCGACGCGTCACGCTGAAAAAACACTCGCTACCATGGTGGAAGACGCTTACGTCAATCACATACCTGTATTGACCGGCGGTTCGGGTCTGGATGAGTTGCGCGAGTTCTATTCGAAACGTTTCATCCCGCAGATGCCGCCAGACACGGAGATGACGCCGGTTTCGCGAACAATCGGCGAGGACCAACTAGTGGACGAAATGGTATTCAAGTTTACTCATACCATCCCGATGGACTGGATGTTGCCGGGAATTCCTGCAACAGGAAAACGCGTGGAGGTTCCATTAGTCGCAATAGTCCGATTCAGAGACGGCAAGCTGGCCCACGAGCATATTTACTGGGATCAGGCATCCGTGCTGGTTCAGATCGGATTACTCGATCCTGCCTACCTGCCCGTCGCTGGTGTTGAAACTGCGCACAAGGTTCTCGACCCGGGTTTACCAGCAAACGAACTGATGAAGCGCAGCGGGCCAACGCAATTCACTGAGCAAAATATATGAGCATAGTCGGAAAAGTGGATAGTCTCTGGCGCTATCCGGTCAAGAGCATGCGTGGCGAAGAATTAGAAGAAGCCTTTGCAGGTTACCCCGGAGTTTATGGCGACCGCGTCTTCGCCTTCAAAAGCTCCGCAAACTCGCCAGGGTTTCCGTATTTCACGGCGCGCGATCAGCAAAGACTTCTACAATATCGACCTCGGTTCCGCTATCCTGACAAAGCCGCGCTCCCACTAAATCTGACCGAAGCGGACAAAATGGGCGCAGGTCCTCTTTCTGCCGACATTTCAGAGCTAATGGTCGATGTCGAAACTCCGGATGGAAAAACGCTCGCGATCGATGATCCGGTTCTAATCGATATGCTGCGCAGCGGGGTCGACGAAAAACATCAACTCAC
>DATFXP010000162.1:0-24263 GCA_035315785.1 Candidatus Udaeobacter sp.
ACGCAATAAACACAACCAACACCGCTAGTCGTTTCATTCCTTCGGGCTTGGTGTTGCAGTCAGATGGGATTTGTCGGTGATCACCATTTTTACATTCCCGATCAATCGCCCGGTTTTGTTGTTCGTATCGAACTCCACTGAATCGCCAGCGATGTTGAAATCCGCGCGCTGGATCGTGGTGCGTGATTTTGAGCTCAAAATGCGCGTTTTCAAATCAAGTACGGAAGTGCTCATGTCGATTCTTAGGTCCTGCTGATCCTCCGGCGTGTACGTTGTAATCTTGAGCTCTGCAAACCCGATGTGTCCCTCGTCGATTCGGTGTGCCGTTCCCGCCTCGAATTTTCCCCTTAGATGCCCATCGCCGTCAAAATCCGGCAAAACCAGGCCCTTGGCTTCGTGGCCGATCGGCAGTGGAATATTCGTTAGGCTTTGCTCACCTGGAGACGCACTCGGCGCCGCGTTCGCGCGAGGCTTTCCTTTGCGCCCCTTTGATTGAGCCGACGCATTAGCCATTAGAATTAAGAGGCTCAACACCACCGACGACACGCAAATCGCAAGGAACCAACACCGTGAAGTGCGACTCATTTGAACCGGCAATCCCGCTGGTTTCCGCTCGTTACCCCCGCGATCAAAGTCACGCGTCCCTGCTTGAAACCACAGCATGAATAGCCTTTAACATGCGCAAATGCTTCGGCAAATCGTTTAGCCGAACCTGATTCGGCCCATCGGACAAAGCGCGGGCCGGATTTTCGTGCACCTCCATAAAAATTCCATCACAGCCTGCAGCCATTGCGGCCCTGGCCAACACCGGGGCTAATATGCCGTCGCCGGATGTAGAATCCCCTGCTCCGCCGGGCCGCTGCACAGAATGTGTCGCATCGAAAAACACGTGATAACCCGCATTACGCATCCAGTAGAGGGAGCGCATGTCGGCGACCAGATTGTTATATCCGAACGTGGTACCACGCTCGGTAAAGCAAAATTGTGAAGTGCCAAACGCAATCAGTTTCGCGGCGATGTTTCGCACATCCCACGGAGCCAGGAACTGGCCTTTTTTTACGTTGATCGCACGATCCGTTTCCGCAGCAACACGCAGGAGATCCGTTTGCCGGCAGAGGAACGCCGGGATCTGCAGCATGTCGATCTTCTGGCCGGCAATTTCAGCTTCCGCCGGCGAGTGAACATCAGTGGTTACCGCAATCTTCAGTTCGCGTCCGATGTCCGCGAGAATATTGCAACCTTCACGGACGCCGATTCCGCGAAATGAGCGGACAGAAGTTCGGTTCGCCTTGTCGTACGAGGCTTTAAAAATGAAATCAACGTTTTCCACCGCGCACGCGTGAGCAATCTTCTTCGCCATGCGCCGGACAAATTTCTCCGACTCAATAACGCACGGGCCGAGAATGAATACCGGGCGTTTACCGCCGATGGACATTCGCCCAACACGCAATGGTTTTGGCTTAGCCATGAATCGTTAAGGAAAGCGGGAACGCAGTAATTTTAAAGGGTTGCATCCTGCTGTCCCGATTTCCTAATAAATCCTCTTTTCGTGGCATCAAAAACCGCAAAGGGCGCGTAGAGCACGAGAAAAAATAGCAAGGCCACTCCGTGCAACTGCAGGAGATACAGGGGCCACGAATCGGAGAGAAAACTCAAAATCGAAAAAGCCTCAGGTTTATGCAGAAGAAATCCATAGTTAAAACCAGTGAGCTTATCAACGACCATTGTGACCACGAAATATAACTCCGACCACAACCATACGCGCACAATGGACATCGGATATGGGCGATAGCGGCGGGTACGCATCAGGAAAACTACGCCGACAATAATGCCGCAGTGGGATGTGAAAAAACTAATGAATCGCCAGTCTGGAAACCCATAGCGAAGGTTCGGCGTTAGGACTGCTTGCAACGTGCCACCGATCCCCCAAAAATATGCGACTTCGAACCAGCGCTGGTGTCCTGTCCACATCGCCACGATCACCACGAGGATGCCCCAGTCACACATTTGCATCGGCAACATTTGCCGCCAGTCCATTACGCCCTGGGCACGGATGAAAACCAGGTAAGCCAGGTAGTTCAAGATCAGCACCGCCGTCAATGCAGCGATGATCAGCCGCTCGATCCGCTGCGATCTTGTGCGCCGCACGAGGGCGGCAAGTGCAAAAGGCAGTACGACGGTGATAAGGATGACCGTCAGATGCGGCAAACCGTATGGTTGAAATTCTGGCGCGTCGTCCATGCAGCGGCGGTTATATCAACCGCGGATTCGCATTGGAAGGCTCACCTCGGCGAGCGCCGGTACAAACCAATTGAATTCATCGGATTACCCAGAGGTTGGACGGGATGACATCGCTAACCCAGGCGATATTGCTCGGCAATTTCTGAATCGATCCGCGACTCTTCGGTAACGGCACCACAAGCAAATCGGCTTCCACAGACCGCACAAAATCCGATGCAGCGAGCCCCGTCGCGCCGCGAATAGAGCGTGTCTCAATTGGAACCTCCGTGGCGCCTGCTGAAAGAACGAGTTCGTCCAATGCATCCTCCTCAGCATGCTTCGGCTTGGCGTTCGGATCTTCGATGGAAGCGCGCGCTTCATCAAAGGCAGTATTAATTTCAATCACGTACAGGCGCTCACAGCATTCTGCTTCCGCGAGCAGCAGAGTCGTCTTCAACGCGTGCAGTTGGTCTTTCGAATGGTCGGCAATAAACACAATACGTCGTAGCGGTTTCGGGTTTTTTTGCGGTTGCGTAAACAGCATCACTGAACACTTCGCCTCTCGCACCAGGCGACGTGCGACGTTGCCAAGGAACTGATGCAGTACGATCTCCTTTTCGAGCGCTCCAGCGATGAGCATGTCGATCTTTTCACGGTCCAGAGCGGCGAGAATGCTTTCGGCCGGATCGCCTTCTTCATAATGGACCGGCGAATCAGCTGGAAGCCCCAGTTCCACAAGCACGTCACTAAATTTCTTTGGCGTCTCCGGAGTTGACTTGCCCACGTGGATCAGATGAAGTTCGGCGCCAAAGCGGTCGCGGATCCGCTTCGCTTCAGCAAGCACGCGCTTGAACCGAGGCGAGAACGTTGTCGCAACAGCAATAGTCTTGTAAGGCGATGAATCGCGCATCGAAATTAATCGCAATTTGATGTTTCATTAGCCTTAAGCAACCCGGCGAATAGGACAAGGCCTTCGTCGCCTTCACCAGTCATACGGCATTCGGCTTTTCATTTCCGCATTCCTCTGCGAATTTCCGAAAATGAGACGGGCAATTTACCCCGGTAGCTTTGATCCGGTGACCAATGGCCACCTGGATGTCATCGAGCGCGCGAGAAAATTATTCGACGAAGTCGTCGTGGCAGTCGCGCACCATGATGAGAAGCAACCGCTTTTCTCGCTCGAGCAGCGCCTGGATTTACTGCGAGAGACCGCCGGTCGAATCGACAACGTCCGGATCGCCGAATTTAGCGGGTTGCTGGTCGAATTCGCGCGTGCTCAAAATGCGGGAGCGGTGATTCGAGGTTTGCGCGCAGTATCAGATTTTGAATTTGAATTCCAAATGGCGCTGATGAATCGAAATCTGAACGCGGCAGTAGAAACGATATTCTTGATGCCGAAGGAGGAATATACCTATCTCAGCTCGCGCATCGTAAAGGAAATCGCCAGGCTCGGCGGGAATGTCTCAACATTTGTTCCGGGTTGTGTAGCAAAAGCCCTAAGTGGGAAATTTAGCCAATGAAATTTGGAGGGTTAGCTCATGAAAGTACATCTGAAACAAATCCCGTCCCAGGGTTTGCACCTGAGCGGGGAGGAAGATTGTCCGCTCCAGGAATTAACATCCGAGGAAATCCGATGCACTGGCCCTTTGCATTACGACATCGACGTCGGAGTCGCTGACGGAGGGTTGTGGGCAAACGGCTCGTTGCGCCAACCGGTGGAACTGCGCTGCGTGTCGTGTCTGCAAAACTTTGTGCACGAAATTCGAGTGCCCGCGTTCGCCGTCCACACTGAGCTGCCCGGGCCGGAAACGGTCGATCTGACGCCTTTCATGCGTGAGGACCTGTTGCTAAACTTGCCGACACATCCCCACTGCGACAGAGATGGCGACCGGGTTTGTAAAGCCAAACAGCTCAAAACGGAAGAGCAGGACGCGAAGCGGAAATCGGATTGGAGCGAATTGGACAAGCTAAAGCTCAATCGTTAAAGCGCTGAACCGTTGAAGCCGGTCCGATTTAACGCTTTAACAGTTTAACGAATCACGTAGGCGCTGATTGTAATTCCGGCGAATGATGCTTTGGTAAGCGTCTGCCATGGGAGTCCCAAAACGCAAAACATCAAAGATGCGATTGCGCACGCGCAAAGCGGCAAACCGCTGGCACGCCTCGCAGCTCAACAAATGCCCGCAGTGCGGAAGCAGCGTGCCGTCGCACGTCGCCTGCCCATCGTGCGGCTATTACCGCGGCCGCCAGGTCCTGACGTTGGAAGGTAAATAACTGTAGCCGTCGCCCTGTGGCCGACGTAGGCTCCAGCCACGCTTCGCACAGCGAAGCGGGCTACAAATTTCGCTTTGCAATCAAGCAGTTTACCTCACAAAGTTTCGCACCGATGAAGATCGCCCTCGACGCGATGGGCGGTGATTTTGGCCCGCCTAACCTCGTTGCCGGCGCCGTTATGGCGCTGAGCGATTATAAACAGATCAACAAGCTCTATCTGGTCGGAGATTCGACCAAGATCGAAGACGAGCTACGCAAACATCAGTGTAACGATTCTCGGATCGAGATCGTACATTCTACCCAGGTAGTCGACATGAGTGATCGCGCATGGACAGCGGTTCGCCGGAAAAAGGACTCCTCCATAAGCCGTGCTGTGGATCTGGTAAAACATGGTGACGCAGATGCTGTGGTGAGCGCCGGGCACACTGGCGCAGCGGTCGCCGCCGGCACGATTAAGCTTCGCACGTTGCCAGGAATCGATCGACCGGGCATTGCCGCCGTGCTCCCGACAGAAACGAATGTTTTCGTTTTGATCGATGCAGGCGCGAACATCGACGCGCGCCCAGAACATCTTCTTCAATACGCGTTCATGGGCTCTGTCTATTCACGGCATGTTCTCCATTACAAGAATCCGACCGTTGGTCTGGTCTCGCTCGGCGACGAGGATGTTAAAGGCACCGAATTGACCAAGGAAGTGTTCAAGATGTTGAGACCAAGTTCGCTTAATTTCGTTGGCAACATAGAAGGCCGTCATCTCTTTGAAGATCCGGTTGAAGTTGTCGTGTGCGACGGATTTGTTGGCAACGTAATCTTGAAGACGTGCGAATCGATCGCAGTAGCGATGTTTAAATGGCTCAAACACGAGCTCATGCGCACAACCATGCGGAAAGTCGGCGCCTTACTCTCGAAGAATGCCATCGGGACAATTAAGGACAAGACGAATTATGAAGAGTACGGCGGGAGTCCGCTGCTCGGTGTGAACGGGATTTGCATAATTGCTCACGGCGCGAGCACGCCGCTGGCGATCAAGAATGCGTTACGCGTGGCCGCCGAGTCCATTGAACAGCAGGTGAACCCGCATATCGTCGAGGAGATTCGCCGGTATCATGAAACGACAGCCCCACTCGAACCCGCGCTCTCATAAAACGCTGCGAACGGTCTCAATCATTGGCACGGGAAGTTACGTGCCCGAGAAGGTTCTGACTAACGAAGACCTCTCTCGCATGGTGGATACCAGCGACGAGTGGATCACCACTCGCACCGGCATTAAGGAACGCCGCATCGCGGCGAAGGACGAGTATACAAGCGACATGGCCGCGAAAGCAGCCCTGAACGCAATTAAGCAGGCCATGATTTCGGTAAAGGAAATCGATCTCATCCTTTTGGCGACGGCCACGCCCGACATGCTGTTCCCGGCCACCGCTTGCTTCGTTCAGAAAAAGATCGGCGCAACGAATGCTGCTTGTCTGGATATTTCCGCGGCGTGCGCCGGTTTTATTTTTGGGTTGGAAATCGCGCAGCAGTTCATCACATCGCACACATACGACACTGTTCTCGTAATCGGCGCGGACAAATTGACTTCAATCACTAATTGGACCGATCGCAACACGTGCGTGCTGTTCGGCGATGGCGCTGGCGCGGCTATTTTGCGCCATCGGGGAAGTCCTCATGGCATAATTACCACCCACATCGGAAGCGACGGCCAATATACCAACATCTTGTTCATGCCGGGCGGCGGATCGCGTTGCCCGATCACGCGTGAAAATGCGGACATGAACCTCACCACCATCCATATGACCGGCAAGGAGGTGTACAAACAGGCTGTCATCGCGATGTTGAACGCCGCCAAAAAAGCACTCGATCAGGCTGGGCTTTCCGTCGAAGACATCGCCTGCGTCATTCCGCATCAGGCAAACCTACGGATCATGGAGGCGATCGCCGATCGCCTCGGCATTTCACGAGACAAAATGTTCGTGAACCTCGATCGATACGGCAATACCTCCGCCGCGGCGGTAGCGATTGCGCTCGATGAAGCGAACCGCACCGGGCGGATCAAACCCGGCGATTACGTCCTAATGGTCGTCTTCGGCGGTGGCCTCACCTGGGCTAGCACCGTCATCGAGTGGTGACCCGGTTCTTCGCTTCAATCTGGAATCTCGGACTCAACTAGTTTCGCAAGAAGCGCTAGCGACTCTTGCCAGCCCAGATAGCATGCTTCAGCAGGAATAATGGCGGGCACTCCTTCCTGCACCACTTTCAGTTCCGTTCCGCAGGAAACCTTAGTCAACGTGATGCTCGTCTGCATTTCGCCGGGCAGATTTGGATCGTCGAATTTATCGGTGTAGTGAATCCGTTCGTGCGGAGTCAATTCAACGTACTTCCCGCCGAAGGAATGACTCCTCCCCGTCGTGAAATTCGTGAACGACATTTTGTAAGTGCCGCCAACTTTAGCGTCCATCTTATGCACCTTCCCGGTGAATCCATTCGGTGGAAGCCATTTAGCCATTGCGTCGGGATCGAGAAATGCCTTGTAAATTTTTTCGGGCGTCGCTCGGAGGACGCGGTGAAGTCGGATCGTGTTCGTTTTTGTTGCCATAATATTTTTACTTCCAGTCGACTTGTTGGGTTCCGTGTTCCCCAAGCTCACTTTTGCGTCGGCGGCGCAAGATTAATCATCCAGCCGATTCCGAATCGGTCTTCCACCATTCCGAACAGAGGCGACCAAAAGGTCTTCGTGAGCGGCATCTTAATTTTTCCGCCATCGGCCAATGCGTTAAAAGCCCGGCTGGCTTCTGCTTCGTTGGAGTGATGCAGTCCAAGGGAAAAACCTTCAAAGCTGGCTTTGTCGGCGGAGCTACCGTCGGACGCCATCACGGTGGTCTGCCCGATTCTGAGACTGCAGTGCATGATTTTGTTCTCGAAGCCGGGTGGAACCATTCCCGGCGGCGGCGGTTCGGGGCTTTCCTTATAGCGCATCAGCGTCTCGACTTCTGCGCCGAGTGCTTTCCGATAGAATTCAATGGCCTCTTCGCAACGGCCGTTAAAGAACAGATAGGGTTCGATGGTCCGATTGCCTTTGGTTGTACTCATGATGTTTAGTTAGTTAATTTTTCTATTAAGACGAATAGCGCACGATTGTTCAGGACATCTTGCCGTGGAATTCTCTGACGAAGAGCGTTCTCATCCGCTATCGATCGAATCCCGCTGAGTGATCCTCCGTCTGCTACGTGGCGTTCGTATTCGGCTCGATAATTCCAAGGACATTGCCGGCCGGATCTGCCGCGTAAGCAAGCCAGCCAACTTTTGGAATCGCCATTTTCGGCACGCAGATTTTCCCACCGCGTTGCTCGATTTTCTTGATGGTCTGATCAAGAGACTTGACCGCAACGGTGTTTAACGTGCCGGGAGTTTGACCTTCTCGCGGCCGGGTCATCCCCCCGTTGATTCCCGGCTCCTTGTCGTCACCGGTTGTAACCAGCCAATACTCGATCGGACCGCCTTCGAATTTGTTGAACTTCCAGCCGAACACGTCCTGGTAAAACGGCTGGACCACTTCCGGGTCGTCAGTGTAAATTTCAAAGTGAGTGATACGATTCATTTCTTAACTCCTTCCTTTTAACGCGGCACAATATTGCTCGTTACGCCGCACCCAATCCATCAAAGCGTCACGCTTCGACGGTGGCACTCTCAGTATGGTCGCGTTATGCGTTCGCGAACTGCGCTTTCTGTTTAAGTTCGCTCGCGACCGGGCATTCGGCCGCAACGGGCCTGACTTCAACCTGCACACCGTACGGTAACCCGGGACATTCCCGCGCGATCGCCACCGCGTCGTCGAAGTTGGCGACGTCGAGCAGAAAATAACCACCGATCGCTTCCTTCGATTCCGCGAAAGGGCCGTCCGAGACCACGCGATTTTTGCCCGAGACGATTTTGCCTTCGCGCTCAAGAGGGTTCCCGGCGATGGCTTTGCCTTCATTCGTCAGCCTCCTGAACCAGGCCATCCATTGGTCTGTGACTTTCTGCTTTTCCTCTGAGGAAAGGTTCTTGAGCCAATCGTTTCCGCGAAACAGCAGCATGTATCCGTTTTGATTTTGTGTGTTCATATGTTTGTAGCTCGTGGTTGAGATTTAATTGTTGCTGAATTTAGACCGTTGCAAGTTGTTCTTCTCGGGCCAGTTCGCGTTCCCGAACGTCGAGAGGACATTCATCAGCGACTGGCCGTACTTCGATTGAACCGCCGTACGCCAGCCCCGGGCTGGTCTGCGCTATGGAAATGGCTTCGTCCATTGTCTCGACATCCAACACCAGATATCCCCCAATGGCTTCCTTGGATTCAGCGAATGGTCCGTCGATCACGAATCGTCCGTTACTGCCGGAAACGATCGCGCCCCTGCGTTCAAGCGCGCGGCCGGGTTTGGCTTTGCCCTGAGCGGTTAAGCTTTCGATCCAGGCTTTGTTCTGGTTCATCAGCTTCTGCAGCTCAGCGTGCGAGAGCTTGTTGTACCATTCATCGCTTCGGTACAACAGCATGTATCCATTGTGATTTTGTGTGTTCATTTTGGGTTTTATTTGATGGTTGTTAGTTTATTTTTTCGAGTCTTCAGAACTACGACGAACGAGCAGCCCAGTTTAGGACAAATTATTTTGCGTTCAGGTCGCTCTCCCAAATTCCAAACGCGTTACCTTCGGTGTCCTGGCAAACGGCAAAGTAGCCCATCTGCGGCACCGCAGTTTTCGCCATGCAGATTTTGCCTCCGAGCTTCGCAATCTTATCCGCGAACTTGTCTACAGAATCCACACCGACATAATTGACGACTGGCTCTTGGGGATGTTTACGCCTTTTGAGCGCACCGTCTGGAGTGTCGTCTGCGCCGCCGGTATCGATATGCGAATAATCGCTGGTACCGGGAAATGGATTTATTTTCCAGCCAAACAGATTGCTGTAAAACGCTTTGGCCCGTTCCGGGTTGTCGGCCGGGATTTCAAACCAAACAATGCTTGCATCCTGTTTCTTCTCTGGCTTGCTCATATTTTCCCTTTCTATTGATGTAATTTTTTCGTCTGTCAGAGATACGACGAACAAGCGATGCGATTTGGGACAGGATTTTTGTAATTAACTAGTCGCGCCGTCAGCGCAGTCCTGTAGTCGTTTCAATAGGAACCCTCGTTCCGATTTCGTTTCCGCAAGTTCAAATGCTCTACGGAATTGTTCGGCCGCTGCTTCACGATTGTTCAATCGCATCTCAAACTCGCCGATTACTGAATAAAACAAGTAATACGAATTTAATTTGTCGCTGTCTCTAATGGCGCGCACAGCTTTCAGTCCCTCCTGCGCCCCGTGAACATTTGCGACCGCCACAGCGCGATTGAGCGCAACCACTGGCGAATCATCAAATTCCATCAATCGATCGTACAGCGAGAGAATGTTCGCCCAATCCGTCGATTGATAATCGAGTGCAGTAGCGTGACAGGCAGCGATCCCCGCTTGAATGTGATAGTCGCTAATCTCGCCACCCTCAGTCGATTGGCGGAGGCGTGACATGCCACGCGCGATCATTGTCTGATCCCAACGCGTCCGGTCCTGTTCTTCGAGTCGCAGCAAGTTGCCTTGATTATCTTCACGCGCCGGAATACGAGCGGCATTGAGCAGCATCAGCGCCAGCAATGCATGCGTCTTTGGCTGATTTCCGGCGCGATGTTGTGCCAGTAGTTCGGCAAGTTGGATTGCTTCGTGACATAGTTCTTCCCGAACCAACTTGTCACCACTGGATGCCTTGTAGCCCTCGTTAAACAGGAGGTAGAGTGATTGCAGCACGCTCTCGAGTCGCCGTACCAACTCATCACCGATGGGAATCTCAAATGGAACATGCGCATCCTGGATTTTTTGTTTTGCGCGCGTCAATCGTTTGGCAATCGCCGCTTCAGTCGTCAAGAAAGCACGACTGATTTCAGTCACGCTAAATGCGCAGAGTGTTTTCAATGCCAGCGCCACCTGCGCCTCAGGAGGAATCACCGGATGACAGCAGACAAACATCATTCGTAATCGGTCGTCTGCGATTTCGTTTTCTGAAAAGCTAACCACTTCGGATGAGGAGGATCCGCCCACCTCAATCAGTTGTGCGATTTCCGCTTCCTTCCCGCGAAAAACTTTTTCTCGCCGGATCACATCGAGCGCAAGATTTCGCGATGCGCGCATGATCCACGCGGAGGGATTCTCAGGAACGCCGCGGTACGGCCACGTTTCCAATGCGCGTCCCAGCGCCTCCTGCACGACATCTTCAGCCAGGTTTAAATGCTCAATCCCGAAAATCCGCGTCAGCGTCGCCACCATTTTTGCCGACTCTTGGCGAAAAAGGTGTTCGACCAATTGAGATACGCCTTGGGGCTGCTGCTGCATACAGAATAAAATCAGTGACCGTGCCAATATGAGTGACACTCGCGGACGCAACACGCAATTGTCTGCGATCGATTTAATTAAATACGACCGGTGTTCTCTGCTCGCACGATATTGCGATGGAATTTATGAGTGTCTTTCCGATGGCTGAGAAGCAGGAGATCGTCCAGCCGGAGCAGTTACATTTTGAAGACGACGGCATTTATCCGGGGAGCGTTCTCCCGGTGCTGTTGTATCGGGCGGCGATTACAGTGGACGCGCAAGATCGCGCTTCCATTTTCGAATGCGCATTCGCTCAGAACGATTGGCGCAATTCCTGGCGAAACGGCGTGTACTCGTTTGCTCATTATCACAGCACATCGCACGAAGTCCTCGGTGTCTATAATGGCAATGCAAAACTGCGCCTCGGCGGAGAGAACGCTCAGACCGTCGAGGTTTGCTCCGGCGACGTCATTCTCATCCCGGCGGGTGTCGCGCATCACAACGTTGACGCGAGTCGGGATTTTAACGTTGTGGGCGCTTACCCAGACGGACGCGACTGGGATTTGCTTCGAGGTTTGCCTGGCGAACGGCCAGATTCCGATCGCACCATCGCAGCCCTGCCCATTCCCGATTTCGATCCAATCTACGGCGCCGACGGTCCGCTACGGCAGATCTGGAATTCGAATAGCGTCAAATAGCAACCGCGTAGCTCTCGCCGATTAGGCTCCGGGGCTAAACATCGCGCCTAACGGTGTCGCTACGTGTTAATTGAAAGCGGCTGAGCACCGCCGCACTCCAAAACGTGACCGTTCTAACTATGCTCCATTTCCCTCATGCGTTTTGGAGCGCGTGCGCTACTGCGCCGCTTTGGATTTGCGAGGCATCGTGCCCTCGCCGGAGCAAGTGTATTGTTGAACCATGAGATCAACGCAAAAATCTTTGGCCGGAACATTTCGCTCGCTGCATGAGTCAGGCTGTTTCGTGCTTCCAAATCCGTGGGACATCGGCACTGCGATTTATCTCGAACGCCTTGGGTTCAAGGCACTCGCCACCACTTCGGCAGGATTTGCCTTTTCGCGCAGCAAACCGGATGGCGGCGTTCTCCGTGACGAGATGCTCGCGCACATCGAAGAGATTGTGAAAGCAACATCGCTACCTGTGAATGCAGATTTCCTAGCGGGCTATGCAGATAAACCTGAAGATGTGGCAGCGAACGTGCAATGCTGCGTCGAGACTGGCGTTGCAGGCTTGTCGATCGAGGACAGCACTGGGCGTAGCGATCGTCCGCTGTATGAGAAAAAACTCGCGATCGAACGGATTCGAGCGGCGCGCGCGGCGATCGACACTTCCCAAAGTGGCGTAGTGTTAACCGGCCGTTGTGAAGCATGGCTGGTCGGTGATCCCGATCCGCTGCACACCGTAATAGACCGACTTGTCGCGTACAGTGAAGCTGGCGCCGAGTGTCTCTACGCGCCGGGGGTTAGTGATCCGAACGAGATCGCGCAGATCGTAAATACAGTCGCGCCAAAACCGGTCAACATCCTTGTTTCCGGATTCAATCATCATCTCACACTTTCGGCGCTCGCGGATCTCGGTGTGCGCCGCATCTCGGTCGGTTCCGGTCTCGCTCTCGCAGCCTGGGGTGCTTTCCTTCGGGCAGCGCAGGAGATTCAGACAAATGGCACATTCAATCTTCTGGCCAATAACGCGCCTTCCGCAGAGTTGAACGAACTATTTCGGAAGACATAGCTTGC
Source organism: Candidatus Udaeobacter sp. (assembly GCA_035315785.1). Classification (GTDB taxonomy): domain Bacteria; phylum Verrucomicrobiota; class Verrucomicrobiia; order Chthoniobacterales; family UBA10450; genus Udaeobacter. The sequence continues at coordinate 12,625 of DATFXP010000162.1, forward strand.
CCTGGCGCGTCTTTGATTTGAACGTCCGGAGGCTGTGCCCTGTCAGAATGTCGCCAAAAGGCCACTTGCAATTTGAATTCGGACATCTTGATTTTGAATAAGGCTAATTAACTTTCCGGCCTTTTTCGCTATGAAGCGCATTTCTATCATCGGTTACGCTACTTTGCTGCTCGCGTCTGTTGTGTACGCCCAGGAAAGCACCCCTGCTCCGCCTCCTGCGGAACCGCCAGGCGCCCTCGAACATTCGGGCATGTCGCGATCAAATCCTCCTAGCCAGGCGGTCGTTCCGGTGCCAGTGCCTATCACCCCGCCAAAACCGAACGGGCCAGTCCAGAAAAGTCTCGTCCGAATCACAGCGACAGCGGTAGACCCCGATTACAAAGCGCCGTGGAATGCAGGAGCACTCCAACGCGGAGTAGGCGCAGGGTTTGTCATCAGTGGGAACCGCATCATGACAAATGCCCACGTTGTCGCCAACAGCCGCTACATCACAGTGGAGCGCGACGGCGATCCCAACAAATATCCTGCTCAGGTGCTATTCATCGCCAATGATTGCGATTTGGCGTTGATCACCGTGCCGGCGAAGGATTTTTTCAAGAATATGCTGCCGTTAAAACTCGGCGGCATCCCGACGCTGGAATCGACTGTGTCGGCATATGGTTATCCCATCGGCGGCGAACGCATGTCCGTCACAACCGGCATCGTGTCGCGAATTGATTTTCAGCTGTATACGCATTCGTCAGTTGACCAGCACCTGGCCATCCAGATCAGCGCACAAATCAACCCGGGCAACAGCGGCGGACCGGTGATGCAGGACGGAAAAGTCGTTGGTGTCGCGTTTCAGGGCTACAGCGGCGATGTCGCTCAGGGTGTCGCCTATATGATACCAACCCCGGTGATTAATCGGTTCTTGAAGGACATTAGCAACGGGCAGTACGACGAGTATCCCGATCTGGCGATCACTTATGCGAAGCTGCAAAATCCGGCGCAACGAAAATATCTCGGACTGAAAGATGACGACCGCGGCGTTCTGGTGGGCTCCGTTGTGACTGCGGGTCCCTCCGACGGTATTCTGAAATCGGGAGACGTGCTTCTTTCGATCGACGGTCATCCGATTGCAAGCGATGCGAACGTCGAAATGGATGGCGAACGCTCGCAATTCGAGGAAGTCGTGGAGCGCAAATTCAAGGGCGACTCGGTGAAAGTCGACATCCTGCGGGACAAACAGCCCATGACGGTGACAATTAAGTTGTTCAAGCCGTGGCCCTACTCGATTCAGGGTCACAGCTATGATGTGCGACCGCGTTATGTGCTTTACGGCGGCCTATTGTTTCAACCGCTAAACCTCGACATGCTCGAAGCCTATCGCACAAGTGATCTGCGTCTTCGTCATTACTTCGAGTATTTCATCCTCGATCAGATTTACGTCGATCATCCTGATGTCATTGTGCTTAGCAACATTTTGCCGGACCCGATTAACAGTTATCTCACGCCGTACCGCGGTGGAATCGTGGATGAAGTAAACGGTAAAAAAATTCGGACGCTCGCTGAACTCTCGGAAGCTTTTGCTCAAGCCCCAGAGCGATTAGTGATTCGAATGATCGGGGACGGACCTCCACTGGTGCTCGACCGCAACAAGGTGGAAGCCGCGCGCGAACGCATCAAAACGCGTTACAATGTTTTGAAAGAACAAAATCTCGAGGATAAGCCCGCATCCCGCATCGCAGCCGCAGAGGACCAACGCTAAATGCGAAGACACTCGTTCATAGCTTTCAGTATCGTTGTTATCGCCGTCAGTACGACGCTGGCAAAAAAGGAACCTGCTATTCCGACCACGGCTAGCGCACCAAAAGAGGTCGCGCTCGTGCGAGTCAATGTAACTGGACAGGGATATGATTATTTTCGGCCGTGGCAAAAGAAAGCACCGTTCTCAAAGCGCGCACTCGGCGCGGTTTTGCCAAAGGGTCGCGTTCTTGTCACTGCTGATTTGGTCACAAACCAAAATTACGTGGAGCTCGAGCGCGCTGAAACGGGCGAAAAAACGGCAGCGAATGTTCGTGTAATCGATTACGAAGCGAACCTGGCATTGCTGGAACCTGCAGAGAAAAGTTTTCTTGATGGCATCGCCCCGCTCGAAATCACCTCCGACACAGTCGTTGGCGACCGGCTCGCAGCCTGGCAACTGGAACCAACGGGCGCCTTACTGGCAACGGAAGGCCTGGTGACCACGATTCAAATGATGCCTTACCCGGTCGATATCGGACAATTCCTCACATATCGCGTCAGCATTCCAATGCAGTATCGTGAGAACAGCTACACCGTGCCGTTGGTCAAAAACAACAAGCTCGCCGGTTTATTACTCCGCTACGATTCGCGCTCGCAACTGCTCGACGCGATTCCCGCGCCGGTCATCACGCATTTTCTGAAGGATGCCGACGGTCAGAATTATCGCGGTTTCCCGTCGGCTGGCTTCTCATTTTTCCCGACACGCGATCCCGCGCTCCGCGAGTACGCGGGCGACAAAGGCAAGCGCGGCGTTTACATAACTAATGTAGAAGCAGGTACGCCTGCGAATAAAGCAGGACTCAAGGTTGGCGACATCGTGACTGCGGTCGGAAGTCACGACATTGATGAGAATGGCAACTATGTAGATCCCCTTTATGGCAAGATCGAGTTCACGAATCTGCTGACAGCGCATGCTTATTCCGGTGATGTTATTCCTTTCCACCTTCAGCGTGACGGCAAACCGATGCAGCTCAACCTGACTCTGGAACATCGCGAGGCGAAAGATTATGTGAGCCCGCCGTATTCTCTCGATCAACCGCCGAAGTACTACGTTCTCGGTGGCCTGATTTTTCAGGAGCTATCTCGCCAGTATCTCAAGGAATGGGGACCGAACTGGCAACGCGAAGCGCCGCAGCGCCTGGTTTACATGGACCATTTCCAATCTGAGTTGTTTCCAGAGAGAAATCGCCGGGTCGTCATTCTCAGCCAGGTTCTTCCGGCCAATAGCACCATCGGTTACGATGACCTCGCATATCTGACAGTTTCAAAGGTGAACGGGAAAGAGATCAAATCGTTAGACGATCTTGCCGAAGCCGTAAAGCAACCAGTCGAAGGCTTCATCAAAATAGAGACCGAAGAGGATCCGAAGCAGATCGAGCTCGACGCATCGCAAGTCACCGCCGAAGCCCCCTCGCTTCAGGAAAACTACGGCATTTCTTCACTGCAAAGATTGCAGTGAGTTCTAAAGCGCTCTCTTAAATCTTCTGTAGCAGCGGTCTACAACCGCCGAGATGCGACGCTCAGAGACCCGCTATAGTTCACTGTTTAGCGTGCCGACTAATGCAGGGGTTCGACATCACAGTCGTCCCTGCATTTGCTTTAATAGGCATCGCGCCGCTCACGATCACGAGTCCAGCATTCGTCAGCCAAAGCCAATAGCCCGCACCGTAGCCGACGATTTTCTCATAGGTCGGCGCCTCGCTGGCAATCATGGTGTGGCGGGAAAGAAACGCAAATATGAAGGCCGAAGATAGAATTCCGAGGAGCAGCGCGACCTTATTCTTTCCGGCAAAAGAAAATACCCACGCAGCAAGCAACACTGGATTGGCCAGCCACTCAAAATATCCGGCAAAGACTCCTATCAGCCCCATTCCTAGTAAAAACCAACCGGGAGGCGCTGGCTTGGGGATGTGCGCTTCAGTATAGAAACAGTCCTGAGTCAGCGACGCCAGGAAAACGATGACGCTGAGGAGCGTAACGATTTTTGGAAGCTGCATGACAAGATAGCGATCAAGGATTAATCAGTGCACGGAACTAACAGAAGCGCTAAATTTACGTGAATCGTCCTTGTTAGGTGCTACGGGATTCATATCTGCCCGGCAAGGGTCTGCCATCCCGCAAACACTCAAACACTTTATCAGGATCAGCCTGACACCAATATCTCAACCGTAAATCCGGCAGCTGACCGCGTGAAATGTAACTCCCGACCACAGCTTCTGCATCAACCAGAAACCGAGGCTGCTCCCATTGTTGAGGGACGACAGCCAGAGGCCGACTAGCTTCGAGGATCCAAGTCGCTTTTCCTCCCTCAACCGATGCGAGATACCGTTTGCGCATTAGCTCGTTAACAACATCGTGGAGCGTGTCATCCCGAACGGTCAGTTTCAGCTCGTGCGGCGCATCGCAATCATCGCCAGCGCAAACGCTGTCGCGCCAGACTATTAGAGACATCGGCGACGCCACATGCGATGCGGTTGGCGAAACACCGATAAGCTACCAGCATCTTGAAATCAATTTCTTCGCTACAACGATTGCAGTGCCTTTTAGCGTACTCTGTTAAATCTTCTGTAGCGGCGGTTTCCGGCGACGAGAGTGCGACGCTCAGACAGCACCGCTATAGCGGTTGAACACGAGGTCTGGGAAAGACTAGTGCCGTCGTCTGCCCAGCCCCCAATACGCGAAATATGCCAGCAAGGCTGTTAACACGAGCAGGGGGCTCACGACCAACAAGAATCCATACTTGTGTTGACCTAGAGGAATACCACCTACATTCATGCCAAACAGGCCTGCCACAAGGTTAATCGGCAAGGCCAGCACAGTTACTACCGTTAAGACAAAAAGCGTGCGGTTCGCCTGTGCAGTGACCAAAGCGGACAATTCTTCCTGAAGCTGTTTGACGCGCTCAACAAGAGCCGCTGTGTCCGTGATAGCAGTGGAGAACTTCTCCGCAGCTTGTTGCAGGTTCTGAAGCTCGTCTCTGGAAACCCAATCAGGTGGTTGATTAAGAAGACGAAAGAATGCCGCCGGTTCCGGCGCCAGAAGCCGTTGGAGCCGAACCAACATCCGCCGCAAAGAACCTAATTCGCTGCGACTAACAGAAATGCGTTTGGCCAGCAGTTGCTCTTCCATCGGGGACACCCGCTTTTTGGATTTCCGGACAATGTCAACCAACACACTTGCCTGATCCCGCAGCAGGCGCGCAAGAATTTCAATCGGCGAGCGAAAAACTTGACCCCCTTGCACCGCTGCCCTGAGTTGTTCAATCGAGCGCCAGGGTCGGGCGTGCGCGCTGACGAGCACGCGCGGCTTTACGCAAAGACTGGTGGTCGCAACTGGCGCGTCAAACGTGAAATCGAAAAGCACATCATGGATACGGGCCACCAGTGAATCTGCGTCCTGTTCGAGATGAGTGGCGTCGATATCGCTCTGCAACGATTCATAAAAGGTATCGGGCAAGGTCACGTACCGCCGCAGCCAAGGCTCAGACGCCTCGTTCGAAAGCGAAAAATGCAACCAGATGAACTCATTCGGTGCGCCGGGACTCCCCGCGGTCAAAAACTCAATCGCTGCCTCCGAAGTGATTGATCGTGCGGGCTGGTTCGGAGCAAAATGATAACGCCAGATCGGCCCACCCTGCTCTGATCCGGACGCCAGTTCAACCTTTTGCCCCGTTATTTCAGCAGCCATCAGGTCATTGGTCAGTTGGTTTCCTACCGGGCAATGCGGCCTAACGAGGTTAAAATAACCCAACGCAAAGTGCGGTTGCAAACACGGCAAGCCATTGCTTCACGATGCATCCAACAATGATTAACCGAGAGTTCGTAAACACCGCGAAATATTTCTCTAATTCGCCCGTTAAAGCTGTTGCTCTGTCGCGCTGGTTATCGTGCGCGGCTTTGACAGAAAACGATCAACCTCGTCGTTATAAGTCTCGAAGGGATTACCCATGACGAGAAAATCGCGGCTGTCGCAAGCGATTGAGTCCCAGTTGATCACGTAGGGAAAATTGCAGTTGTGGAAGAAGCAAACGGCGCGCGCACGGCCCGAAGCGCGGGTGTTAGCCGGAGGCACGTGCATCGCAGTGGCACGGCGAACTCCATTGTTCCAGTCTGAGATTCGTTTGCCGGGCGTGATGCTGTAAAATAATCCGCGGCGCGGATCGATGTTATGATATTCGAGGTCGATGCTTTGCAGCCATGGATCGTCCCAGCTCAATCTTTCGGCCTCGACAAAAGTTTCCAGCAACCATTTCTTGGTGATCCAATCAACGCCGCCGATCAGTGACTGCCGATTGTGCGGAATTGATTCGAGAACGAATCCCCAGTTTTCCAGTAACCAATTGGTCTCCGCACTGCTATGTCGCAGATGTTTCTGCGCCAGATGATGAAATTCCCATTGCACATCTAAAGCACTCACTGTTTTCCCGTTCTCGAGCCGGACTATCCATCGCTCACTCGCGTCGCGAGAGATGTCGCGCGTGCTTTGCACGGCATCGGCCAAAACAAGATTCCGCGGCAAACGGCCTTCTTCCAGCATCGATAAAACACACGCGGTCGTCCCAATCTTTAGCGCCGTGGCATATGGACTCATGTTCGAGTCGCCGATGAGCAAATGCAGCCGCCGATATTTTCGATAATCGGCCAGCGGCTCGTCGCGCGCATTGATAATGGCACGATTAAATTGCACCCATTGATAAATGTCGTTCACGATATGATCCGCGCGTTGACTCAGCTGGAAATTGACCTGGCCCTCAGGTTGCGGCGGTTCGAAATCGAACGCCAATGGATTCGACTGCCCGACGCGCCCCGCGCCGGTGAAAATCTGGCGCGTTGCTAAAAAGGTCAGCAACGTTCCGAGAATCGGCGGAGTGAACTGTGCCTCGCGTCGCATCAGATAATTCTCATGGCAACCGAACGTCGCCCCGGTGTGATGATCCACATTGTTCTTGACGAACGAGACCCGGTCTTCCGCGCCGAGAGCAATGAGCGCCGACTGCAACAGGTCGTCTCCGGCCAGTTCGTATGTGACAAGATCATGCAGATGCAAACATTCGGGCGATGCGTACTCGATATGCCCCATGTCGAGGTAAAGACGCCCGCCGTTTAGAAGAAAGCCGCCGTTGCCCGGCGGTTCCTCGTAATCGCGGTAGTGAAGATCGATCGTGCCGGCGTCGGCTTTTCGGAACAGATAGTTTTTGACCTTCGCCGGCCAAAGCTCGGAATTCACATGGGGCTCGTCCTCACTGAGAAGGCAGCCGTATTCGGTTTCGATTCCGACGATGCGATCCATCGTAACCAACTAACGCATCGAATCCGGATTTGGCTAAGTCAAAAAAATCCCCTCGTTTTAATCCTCTCCCCAGCGGGGAGAGGCAAATCGAATGATGTAATAAGAACCATTGGACCTTCCAGTCCGCCTCTCCTTTTCCCAAAGGGAGAAGACTGAGGTGAGGGATTATCTTCGAGCCGTTTCAACGCGCCGAATGGACAAATGCAACCTTACACTAAGACCGTTAGACGGTGTTCTCTTCACGGGACTATGGAGATTAAAAAGGGGCAGAGAGCAAAGTACGCAAACGACCCAATCTTCCCTGCGCCTGGCACTTTGCTTTCTACTACCTTGTCCAGCGGGAATCTGCCACCCTATTTAAGCTCCATCCTAACTCAAGGAACGCGTCTGCCGCGCCACCCGAAAATCAAAGAGATTACGAACAGCACAAGGAATATAACAAACAGAAGTTTCGCGATGCCCGCTGATGCTGCGGCAATACCGCCAAATCCAAAGATCGCTGCCACAAGTGCGATGATTAAAAATACTACAGCCCAACCTAACATATCTTCACCTCCTCAAGGCTGAATCGTATCTGCAGATTGGCTCGCGTGTCCTTACATGCATGCCCGCGTTTAGATATTCAGAGAGCTTCAACGATTTGCTCCAGCTGGAAACATCACTTTGTCGGGAGCGGCGTTAAGGGCAGCGAGGAGTTTCTTGATCAAGCGCGTTTTGACACGCCCTGCTTCGCGTGGAGCAACGAGATAACGAACGATCGCCTCCAGCCATGTGTTTTCACCAACCCGAAAAATCACGCGAGGACGCTCGTGCACATCCAATTCGTCCACCGGCGTGCGGGCGAGCAGGTCGCGAAAAGTTTGTACGCGTTCGATCATTTCCTGGCCCAACTCTTCCTCTGTGATTTTTTGTATCGTGGTGGCGATGAACTCCAGATCAGCGTTGAAAGCGACTTGGAACTTCACCTTGTTCCAGATGTACGGGAAAAGTGGCCACGAATAATTGTAAACCAGTTCATCGAGCACCTTTTCATTCGGGAATTTGATCAGCCGACCACTTGGATGGTCCGTGGAGAGATATTGGCCGCCGAACTCCCAAAGCGTGGTGTCGAGGTAACCGACATCGATCACGTCGCCTGTGGCGTCTGCTATTTTAATGCGGTCACCCACCCGAAAAGGCTGGCGGACCAAAATGTAAATCCAAGCGATGAAACTTTTCATCGGCGTCTGCACGGCGAGCCCGATAATGATCGAACCGACGCCGAACGCAGCGATGGCGGCGTACCAATTCACAAAGATTATCGAGACGACGATCACCGCGACGGCCAGCCCCACCGCGAGGCGCATGATACGCTGAAGTGTGAACCGGGTGGACGCATCCTCAATTCGCGCAAGTCCGTAGACAGAAAGCGCCCGTGCGATCGCAAGCATGAACGTGATTAACGCCGTACCACGCAGGATTCGCTGACCAATAGCAACTGCCTCATTCGGCAGCGGAATTAGCTTTGCGCTGACGGCGAAGTAAATGACCGCACAGGTGGCAATAACCACGGCATATATGACAAACCAGAACTTGTCAGCACGGTCAGTTTCAATCGTTTCTCGATGTTTTTGCCCTGTGGCCCGATCGAGTTCTTTGCGAATTTCGGGCTGTTTACAGAGTTCCTCAACCGTTTCGGCCATCATGATTGAATCGAACCCGAGCTAGCAGCAGGCCGCACGCGCCGAGGCACTTCCCCATTCTCAAAGCCGCCGAACTTGCCGTGCGGAAACGAATCTTATGTGTGCTGTCGAACATCGACATCGCGGAATTGCTCGCACAACAGGCGGAACGCGAAATAGGAAATCTTTCGCGCGCGTTTTGTCGGGCCGCGCGCAGCGCCTTTCTCTGTCCCGAGGAAGTATAGGATTGATAAGCCGCCGCGGCGGGCGACAAAACCTCCGGCAATTCGCCAGGATTTCATCTCGGTCGTTCCATTCAGCGTTACGCACCACTGAAGATCAAACCGGGCGTTATCTTTCCGCATTGCGCAATCCACACATTCACATTCTCTCACCCGCGCGGGCGTATTTACAATTTTCGGATCGGTCTCACGGCAGATTGGTCGCGCGTGTTCGCAGAAGCTGCCCGGCTCGATAAGGCCGTGGAAGTTGACTGCTACCCGGACCGACAAGACCTGAACGTTGAGCTACTCAAAGTTGCTCGCAATCACGGACCGCGCATTTCCATCGGAACAGACGCTCACCACTCGTGGCAGCTTGAGTTCGTTGACCTCGGATTGGCCGCGGCACTCAGCGCAAAAATTCTGGCCGATCGCATCCTCAACTTCATGCCTGCTCTTCAGCTAAAAGCGTGGGCGCAAACCTTACGTGATTGCCGTATGCCCAGAAGAAAAGAAGTAAAGGAAGCGGAACAGGAAGATTCGCGCGGAAGATTTCGGCCAGAGAGCAGTGAATGCGGCCCGTCGCTGCCTAAGGAGCTAGTTTTTCAATAAAGTTCTTTGGACCGGGGGAACCAGTTCAAAAGGAAAATTCGAATCGTATGCGAGAATTTGTGCCTCAGCCGATGTTTAAGAAGCTGCCTAGCAACACCGTACTGAACGAAACTGTCGAACAATTCCACATCCTCGTGGATAGCGTCGAGGAGTACGCCATTTATCTGTTGGATCCCAACGGCAACATCATCACCTGGAACACCGGAGCGGAGAAAATCAAAGGTTTCTCAACCGCGGAAATCATCGGCAAAAACTTCGCCTCTTTCTATACAGCAGACGAAGTTGCCGCAGGCAAGCCTCAACGCAACCTGCGAGAAGCCGCGCGTCGCGGATATATTCGTGATCAAGGCCTCCGCGTTCGCAAAGATGGGTCAACGTTCGAAGCGGAGGTTGTCATTACTGCACTTCGTGATGAAGCCGGGAAAATTCGCGGTTTCTCAAAAGTCACACGAGACATTACCGACCAGATTCGGAGCCGCGAATATGAAGCGGAAAAAATTGCGGCGCAAAAAGCCGGCAAAGCGAAGGACGACTTTCTGGCGGCGCTCAGCCATGAACTCCGCACGCCACTGACGCCAGCTTTGGCAGCAGCTACATACCTCCAGGACAACGCGGAGAAACTTCCGCCAGAGTTCGTCGAGGACATTGAGATTATAAAGCGCAACGTGCAACTGCAGGCCCGATTGATTGATGACCTGCTCGATCTCACCCGGATTGCTCGCGGGAAAATTCATCTCGAACTGGAAGAGTGCGACGCACACAAAATCATCAAAAATGCGGTGGATATTGCGCACTCAGCCATCGCGGCGAAGCAATTAGAAGTCGTGACTGAGCTTAAGGCGAAGGACTATCACATCCTGGCTGACTGCATCCGCCTTCAGCAAGTGTTTTGGAACTTGATAAACAACGCAGTGAAATTCACGTCGCAAGGCGGACAGATCACCATCCGCACGTCTAACGACAAAGCCGGACGTCTTCATTTTGAAATTACCGACACTGGGATTGGAATTGAGCCGCAACGCCTGGCTTCGTTGTTTCAACCATTTGAACAGGCTGATCCTTCTGTAACGCGACAGTTCGGCGGACTTGGTCTCGGACTCGCAATCTCCAAGCGTCTGGTCGATCTCCACAATGGCAAGATCGAAGCGGAGAGTCGTGGTCGAAGTTGCGGCGCGACCTTTAAGGTGGTGCTGGACACTGTACCCGATGGATCGGCAGGGATTGGCCTGAACCATCGCAACGGAGGCAAGACAGCTAAACCCCTTCGGATACTACTCGTGGAAGATCACCACGACACGCGGCGCACATTGTCACGTCTACTTACCCATTTTGGCCACAGGGTTGTAACTGCAGATAACGTCGAGGGGGCAATGGAAATCATGGGATCGGATAACATCGACGTCGTGTTGTGTGACATTGGTCTGCCCGATGGCAGCGGCTACGAAGTAGCAGCACACGCGCGAACGAAAGGGGACGTCAAGGCAATAGCGCTCACCGGCTTCGGAACCGAGCAAGACGTGCAACGTTCTAAAGATGCCGGATTTAATTTCCACCTGGTCAAGCCCATTAACTTCCAGGAACTGCAAGGCGTTCTCAGCGAGTCAAGCTCTTAGCTTCAACAACACACGCAAACGGTGCGGGAGATCAACGCCTACTCGCGGCGAAGCTGATCCTGTGATTAAGCGTTACCGAGCGCGGATTACAGCACGCGTAGAACGGCGGCCAATTCCTCCGATCGCCGATCGACCAGATAGCGAATTGGGCGCGTCGAGATTCGCACCGCGATCGACGCCGACATTCAGGCGGTAAACCAGTTCACCGCCTAACCAACTGGAAAAAAGCGCTATGACGATGCTGATCCACCCGAGGACTATGGCTGTCATGCCTGGTGCCGCCGGGTTAGATCCACGAATAAACCAGCTGACGATGAACGAGATCACTACAACGATGTTCGAGATGCCGTGAATCAGCCCGATGTACTTTGCGCGGTGCCTTCCGGAATTCCGAGCCAATCGATCACCCCGAACAGAGCCGCGACCAGTCCACCGATGATGCCCGATGCAATCATCCA
>DATFXP010000163.1:0-4467 GCA_035315785.1 Candidatus Udaeobacter sp.
GTAAGTGTATCCTGGGCACGCGCATCAAGCGAAAGTGAGGCGGCTGCGAGACACATGGATAAGATAATAGTTTTAATCATTTTCTCTTTTGGCGGAGAATCGACAATTCCACAAGTTCATTATTATCACGACAATAGTACCATTTGCGCACGATTCTATTATCGGAAGAACGCTTTAGGAGCTCCTGTCCGGTCCCCTTCATCATCGTTGTGCTGCCCTGCGGATCTTCAGGTGCTGAACGGCTTTGTGACCGTCCGAGCTTCGTGTTCGACACCTAACTCCTCACAGGCTTGGACGAGCACTTCGAAGTCCGACCGCTGGCTCCGCTGGTTCAGGTTGCAAACCCTCACGCAGGATTTCCCGCCAAAGCGTGTTGATCAGGCGGCCAGAGCGCCCTCTGCGAATTATTCTGGTCGGATTTAGTGCGAACCCGTGCTTTTGCCTAACGAACCAGTGCGATCCGAGCGAATTAGTGTAATACAAAAACTCGGAGCCTACGGGGCTCGAACCTCAAGCTCTCGGCGATTCGCCGTCGGGCGCGCCGCGCGGAGCTTTGTACACCGATTTCGTACACTCGTGCGGATTTTTGAGCAGATTTGAGAACACGTGAGATCGCGGCGATTCAGCGCTTTTCCCTCCTATGAGCAAGTCAGACGATTTCGGAATATTTTGCCCGTTTATCTTTGCGAACGAGACGCTCGAGGACTTACAGTAAAATCAGGCGATAAGATCATGAGAAGGCGCGCTCGGAATAACACCAACCGTTACGGCCGTGTGCAAGATTTGTGCAAGAATGAGCCTCTTTCTGCTCCGCCTTCGGTCCGCATTAGAAATTCGCGAATTTTGCTGATTTACCCTCGCAAATCGGATTCGATTTGATCGATTTTGAAAAGGGCAGAAATGGCAAAAACCGCAATTTTAAGTCCGTTGCGTCTACCATTTCGCCACATCGGCGCTGCGGCGTGCATTCTAAGCTTCTTCTAAGACAGGCGAAAATGGATTTCGTAGTAAGGACGCGCTCTGACGCGACTTAAAAGAGGGCTTGTCTTAGGTTTAGAAATCTTCTAAAAGATCGCCAATTGGCACAGCCGAAATTTGGCGTTCCAAAAAAAATCGAAATCTCCCCATGGCGCAAAAGCGCAAACCTTCAAAGAAGAAGCCAGCTGCCAAGCGTCCGCGGCGGAAAAAGCCGGCCAAGAAGAAAATCCAACCGGTAGAGGAGATTCTCTTCCGCGTCGAAGGAAAGATGTCCACATTTGGCGGTCCAAAGGACACCGGTATGTCGACAGATGAAGGGCTTGCGCTGTTTACACCGGCCGACCTCCAAGACTCGAAATACTCGTACCTATTTCTACCGACGCCGCCGCCAGGCACAACGGGCCTTGGGCGCAGGCTCAACCCCGACAAATATTATTTTGCCTGCCGTTGGAATTATAACGATACGCCAAGAGAATTTTTGAAGCGTGCGCTTGCGCGCGTGGAAAACCCTTCAAATGGCCGCGCGGCGGATGCGCGACCGGTGGACTGGGGTCCGAATATTGCCACCGGCCGCGTTGCGGATTTGTCTCCGGGATTAGCAGCAGCGCTCGGGTTACAGACCGATGACTTGGTACGGATTACGATCTCAGCACTGCGAGCGATACCGGTGAAACCTGCGAAAAGAGCAAACGTGGCAAAGCCGCCCGCCCGAGTCAGCCGACCCGCGACGCCCGCGAGACCGGCCCTCAAACAGTTCGTCCGCAGCCCAAATTGCTCCTCCCGTCAGATGGGAACAAAGATCGACAAGATTGTCTTACATTGCACGGAAGAATCGCTGGCTAGCGCACTGGCGGAGTTTCAAAGATCCGATGCGCGGAAAGTTTCTGCGCATTACGTGATTGATCGCAACGGCGACATCTACCAGATGGTGAACGATCGTGACTGCGCGAACCATTGTATGGGCGCCAATCACGGTTCGATCGGCATCGAACACGTCGGCAGCGAAACCGACTCTCTTGCTGCCCCACAGGCGGCCGCTTCCGCTGCTTTGATTCGTGGATTGCTTCAAGAGCATCAGATCCCGCGCACAAACATCTTCGGCCACGATTTCACGCCGGGCTACAGCCGACCTGGAGGGATCAGTTGTCCGGACAAGCTCTTCGGTCCGGTGCATTCGCAAGCCACCATCGCTGCGTGGGTCGCGGCTAACGTCTGAAATCAGCAGAAACAGAACCGCGCAGCATAAAAGATTATGCCGACCAACGATAAATCCGAAGACGACAGCCGGTTTAGGATCGCGTTGGCTAAGGGGGTCATCACCTGGGCTTTGGTATTCATCCTCGCTATAGCGACTCTCATCATTGTTGTTGCTGGCGTAAACGCGATTAGGGGACCCGAAAAAGAGGATCAATTCTTCGATATCGCCAAGTACGTGCTCGGTGTGCTTTTGCCGGTGATTGGAGCCTGGGTAGGCACTGTTCTCGCCTTCTACTTCGGTCAGGTGAATTTCGAGGCGGCTTCGAAAAGCGCTGCGAATCTCGTTCGTCAACTCTCACCGCGCGAAAAGCTCGAAGCCGAAGCTGCCAGTAAAGCGATGATGAAGATCAATGAAGTCACAGCTTTCAAGATTTCCTCAGACAAGAGCGAGGCCGACATCACGATAAGAGAGCTCATCGATGGTGGCTTCGAAAAGGACAAGTCGCGCCCTCGACAGCGCCTTCCTATTCTGGATGGCGATGGGAAAGGCAAATATGTGCTTCACCGAAGCACAATCGATGCATTTATAGCGCCTAAAAAAAGGCCTCCAGACGTCGACGAATCAACGTTGTCACTGAAGGACTTGCTAGAGGACTCCAAACTAAAAGACTACATCCTCAATAGCTTCCTGCCGCTTGCTCCAGAGGCAACGCTCGCCGATGCCAAGGATCTCATGGACAAAAATCCGCAATGTCTCGACATACTTGTTACGCAAGACGGCACTAAGAATGGGATTGTAGCCGGTTGGATAACGAATGTGATGGTGCTAAATGCGGCAACCATCTAAGAATACGTTCTAGAAGCTGCCGCTCGAAGGCAAACGAGTAGTTAAGTCACCCTTGCCAATTAACTACCCTTCTTGAATCAGCGGCTCCGACGCAGACGCCTTTCGGAAAATCATCCATACCCCCACAAGCACCAGCGCAGCGCCTAACAATGAGGAAGGCGGAAATGTTTCGTCGCCTAACAACCAGCCGAGCATTACCGCTCCGGGTGGAGTAATTAGCGAGATGCTTTGCAGTTGCGCAACGGTCAGGCGTGGCAGCAGCCAGTAAAGAAGTAGAAACGTCAGCGCCGAGCCGATTACAGCCAGATAAAGCAGGCAAAGCACTGACGAAACGGTCCAGTGAAAACGCGCCGGATTTCCATCGACCGCGAACCCAAGCAGCAACAATGGCACAGTTCCGAAAGTCATTTGCCACGCAGCCAGCATTGCGGGCGCAAGCTTCATCGACTGCGCTTTAACAAGTACGTTTGCGAAGGCCGCGCTGGCAGCGCCAACAAAAACCGCCACGCCACCCCAGAAAGCAAGCGGACCGTTAAATCCGAGTAGCCGCGCGCAGATCACCGTCACGCCACCGAGTGCGATGATCGCTCCGGCGAGCTTTGGTAAGCGCAGCGGTTCATCCGGCAGCATCCAATGAGCAAACATAATGCCGAAAATTGGGATTGTTGCCTGCAACACTGCGGCGAGACCTGACGAAACGTGCAGTTCCGCCCAAAACAGCAGCGTGTAGTTCACAGCGAACATGAGAATTCCCGTGACAGCGAGCACGACATAATTCTTGCGCGTTCGCGGAAGCAGATGGGTCCGGCCCATCGAGACAGCTACGAGCACGATAATTGCGATGAGAAAACGAATCGCCACGAATGAAATCGGCGGGAGATCGCGTAATCCGATTTTAATAGCAAGCCAAGTGGAGCTCCAGACGACACAGAGCGTCAGCCACGCCATCGGGACACCCCACCCTACTTTCGGTCGCCATTTTTTCGGCGGCGAGACATCTGTAGTTTTCACACGCGCGCGAGCATCGCGCGTCGCCTGCGACTCGTAAAGTTAAGGTCGCGCAACCGCGCACTAACGTATTCACTGATTGACAGTCGCTGAGCCTCAAGAGAGGGTGCCCCACGACGATGAGAAAATTTCTTCTGCTCCTGCTCTGTCTGTCGCTGAGTATTTTTACTATAGCGCGCGCTACGAAGTTGACACTCACGACGAGACAACAAGCGGACGCGAAGACGTTTTTTAAGCATGCCAACACCGAAGAAGAAGTGGGTTCCGACGATGACGACAGCGTGGAAGGCGCTCCAAACGACGATGACGACGGCGGAAACACGGCCGACAATAATGCCGATAACGCAGCTGGCGACCAGGACACCGGGAATGATGATGGAGCGAATGATAACGGAGCTGATGACGATGCGGGCGATGACGGTGGCGGTGATGGTGGG
>DATFXP010000164.1:0-13376 GCA_035315785.1 Candidatus Udaeobacter sp.
GTAACTTCATCGCTGACTCATTTTTTGCGGCGGCTTTGCTACATCGGCAGCATGCGCAGCATCGCGATTTTCGGTCTCCATGTCTTTGAAATCTGATCCGAAATTGAGCGCCTCAGCTGAACTGGCGCAGGCGTGACCAAGGCGGGCCAGAGCTACGTTATGCAGATAGATCGCGCTCAACCGGGTCGTGCGCGTTCGGGTCACGTCGGCGGCGGCTTGCAGCACATCCAGTTGAGTTCCCAACCCCGCGGCAAAGTTCCCTCTGGCCATGTCGAGCGCTTCATCGGCCGTTTGCACGTTTTTTGTCTCGCTCTCGAGTACGCGGTCGGCTTGTTGGAGATCGAAAAATGCGCTGCGCACTTCCGAACCAACGCTACGCCGCGCCGCTGCCAACGCTTGCACCGCCGCCTCGCGCCGGGCGCGCGTCGCCTGCATACGCCCTTTAGTTGCATGGCCATCGAAGATGTTCCATGTGGCGTTTATTCCGACCACGCCGCCGTAATTGAATTCAGGACCGACGTCCGGGTCTCGCTCGCTATAAATTTCGTACCCCGAGAACGCGCGCACGTGCGGACGCGTCGCGCTCCGGTCCAAGACGTACTGGCGGTCTTCGATCTCGATGTCTTTCTCTTTGGATTTGATGATTCCACGGTTCGAATCGGCGCGCGCGAGACAGTCGTTAAGGTCCGGATGATTGGGCCGATACTCCAATTGACCCGAAATTTCGAACGGAGGCGCCTGTGTGCCAGGGGGAATGTCGGTTCCGAACAGTTCCGCCAGTCGGAGATATGAGTTTTTCAGATCCGTTTGCGCGTTAAAGAATTCTGGCCGTTCGTTGGCGAGTGCTATCTCGGCGCGCTGCACATTCAGCTTACCAACAATGCCGGCATCAAAATTTTCCTGCTCGCCCTTGAGTTCCTGTTCGAACACCCGCACGGAATCTTCATGCACCCGGACTTTCGCTCGGTTTAGGAGCAGTTCGTTGAAAGCGATTCGCACGTCCATGGTAACGCGGCTGATGGTTTCCTGCAGATCGTAGTTTGCCTTGGCAATGTTCAGCTGCGCGATTGCCACCTGACTACTGACTGCTCCGCCCGTATAAATGTTTTGTTCGAGCTTTACTATCGCGTTGTAATCTTCCTGCCGAAGGTCTGACTGGCTCTGGGTCTGTCGCTTATCGTATAGCCCGCTTGAGCTCAGCCACGGGAGATATCCCGAACGGGCTTCGATGAAACCGCCGCGAGCTGCTGTCACTTTCTTGTGCGCGATAAGGATCTCGGGGTTGCGTTCCTGAGCCAGGACAACTGCTTCTTCGATGGTATAAGCAGGCATCGCCTCGACGAATTGCGAGGAAATGGCTAAGCCGGCAGCGATCATTAGACTGATGGCTGCGAATTTCGAACACATGTGGTTTTATCTCCTGCCGAAGGGGCCCTCCCTGCCTCAGGACGCCTCTGACTCTTGCCTTTATATCAGGCCTTGCAAGCCGATGCGACTTCAGACACATTCAGGGCTTCGCGGCCCCGTTTTGGAGGGCCTAACCAGGTCGGGGCGCGGCGGCGAAACAGCCTAATTTATCGCTTGCTCCGAATCGCTTAAGTCAGGTAGGTTTGAGTTTTTAGAAAATGAGAAAAATCAGAATCGCAATCGTGGGCGTTGGAAACTGCGCCAGCTCGCTCGTGCAGGGAATCAACTTTTATGATGGTTCCTCCGTTAATGGCACCAGCGTTGGCTTAATGCACCGTCAGATTGGCGGCTACCGCCCAGGCGATATTGAGGTCGTGGCAGCATTTGACATCGATCGACGCAAAGTCGGCTTGGACGTGAGCAGGGCCATCTTTGCGCCGCCCAATTGCACGAAGGTTTTCTGCGAAATGATTAAACTCACCGGCGCCATCGTAAAAATGGGGTGTGTTCTGGATGGCTATCCTCCGCATATGCAGGATCAAGATCCGCTCCGCACGTTCCTACCAATGGAGAAGGAAACCACTCGCGAAGAGATCATCGCGGAACTGAAAAATTCTTCCGCAGAACTGATGGTCAATTATCTTCCCGTCGGGTCGGAGCAGGCCACGCGATTTTATGCCGGGTGCGCACTGGAAGCCGGACTCGGGTTTGTCAACAACATCCCGGTCTTCATCGCAAGCGATCCGGCTTGGGCTAAACGATTCGCGGATAAAAATCTGCCGCTCATTGGGGACGATATTAAGGCACAGGTGGGCGCCACCATCCTGCATCGATCATTGGTCGACCTCTTTCGCAAGCGCGGCGTGAAAGTTGTGCGCACTTATCAATTGAACACGGGCGGCAACACCGATTTTCTGAATATGCTGAACCGTACGAGGCTGGCGTCTAAGAAAACTTCGAAGACCGAGGCAGTCCAGTCGGTCATGGGCGATCGTCTCGTGGACGAAAACATCCACATCGGCCCGAGCGACTATGTGCCGTGGCAGCTCGATAACAAAATTGCGTTCATTCGCGTTGAAGGCCGTCTGTTCGGCGACGTGCCAATGGAAATCGACCTGAAACTATCCGTCGAAGATTCGCCCAACTCGGCCGGCGTAGCGATCGACGCGATCCGCTGTTGCAAGGTTGCGCTCGACCGTGGCATCGGCGGCGTGTTGCATTCTCCTTCCGCCTATTTTTCCAAGCATCCTCCCGTGCAAATGACCGACGACGAAGCGTTCCGCTGCGTTGAGCAATTCATCCGCGGCGACCGAGAAAACTAATCAGCACCGCCTAACGAGATAGTTCGGCGGTTTTTTGTTTTTGCCGTCAAGCATCATCGGCCTCATCCGGCCGGATTTCATTTTCCAGTTGCGCGGGCGGAAGCTGTTCCAGCCGCCGCCATTCCCTTTGCAGTTCCGCTGCGGAATAGGGCAACACATGGCCAAGCGCAGTCGAGAACAAACCGGCTTGTGCATTGAGCCCGGTAATCTCCGTGACTGCCTTCCAATAAGCAGCCAACTGTGCCCGGTAAGTTTCGCGAAGCATTTCCACATCGCCTAGGGAAACATCGTTCGTTTTCCAATCAAGCAGAAGGCACATGCCAGCTTTGCGGTCAATCATGACGGAATCAATCAGGCCTTCAAGTACGCTGCGGTCGTTCCTGCACCAGGAAAATGGAAATTCCGCGTGAAACAACGTTTCTTCACTCGCAAGAAAACCAGCGATGGTGATGTCCCTGAACAAATTCCGACGCGTAGCGTTCCAGTCTTTTACCGCGGCTTTCGTATTGGGAGAAGTCGACAATTCTTTTTCGAACAACTTTTGTGCGGAATCGATCCCACCTTTCCAATCCAGACGTTGGAAGAATTTGTGCCACCAGCGCCCGTAAAGGATGGGAAGAGTATCGAGCCGCGAGCGTGTTCGCATGGTTGTCGGAACTTCCGAATCGAGCGCACTTGGTGTGATTTTTCGTACGAACTCCGAACCGCGTTTCGTAGCGCGCTTGAGTTCGCTTGACGTTAAGGGCTCGATTTCAGCGCCGTTTTTCCGTAACGCTTCCCCTGCGATCGGAGAAGGTTCGAGAACTTCATCGATGGTGTTGCTGTGTTGATCGAACTCGCCTGAGTAAAAATCCTTGTCGAGAATCAACCGTCGAAGTTGTGCTGTCCTCCACAGTTTGCCATCACTATTGGAGAAGATTTCCTGATCGAGCACAATTACCAGCGTGTGGCGCGCCCGAGTGGTTGCGACATAGAGAAGGCGTTCAAGTTCCTGCTGTTGTGCGCGCTCGATAGCATCTTTCAGATCCTTTGATTTGTCTTCTCTGCGGAACGCGATAGTCAGTTCGCCATCCACGGGGGATTTCACTAAATCCGGGTAACGAGGCGAAGGCGGCCGCAGCTCGCGCGCTAGAAATGGTACGATCACGGCCTGCCATTCGGATCCTTTTGCCTTATGCGAAGTGATGAGTTGGATCGCATTCTCGTCAGCGGAAAAGCGGACGGCGCGTGGCGATGCGAAATCGTTGCGTAACTCTTCGGCGAACCCGGCCAGAATCATTCCGTTCGCCTCTGCTTCCGCTGCTTGTGCGACCAAGGCATCGAGTTCGCGTGAGAGATCGCCAAATTCTGTCGCTGGCAATGAAAGCAAGCGCTCGCGCAATTGCGTTTGCTCGATGGTCAAAGTAACGGCGTCAAATAACGCCAGGTCTTCCGCGCGTTGGCGAATCTGCGCCAGCATATGCAAAATCGAAGAAATCTTTCCAGACGCCGACACAATCTCGTCGATTTGAAATCTCGCTTTCTGCCCTTCGGAAAAGACGGCAAGATCATGATCGGAAGCCCCGAAGATCTCCCGGAGCACGCCGACGATTTCGTAAGCATTGAGTGGGTCGGTCATGATCGTAAGAAGCGCGGTCAACCACGCGTAAGCCGGGCTGTCGCCTTTGACGTCACGTTCAGATTGGATCGACACGGGCAAAATAATGCGGCGTAAAGCTGCAGCCATTGTTTGCAGCCAGGCTTTACGCGGACAAAGGATCGCCACCTGCCGCCACGAATCGGCCGAAAGTTTTTTTAGTCCTGCGTTCTTGATCCATTGTGCAAGATATTCCGCTTCGATACGTGCCTTCTGGTAGTCCTTGAGTTTTTTTCCTTCGGGCAACAGTTCTTTCGCGACAAGCGGCACTCGAATGACTTTCCCGGGCAGAATGTCCGGTCGCGGTTGCAACTCGACGAAATGCACCTGTCCATCCTTGCTGTTCAGAATGTCGCGGAAAGTTTCGTTCACAAAATCGAGTTGCTTCTCGTCCAATCGAAACGTGACGGCGAATTCCAGACTCTCACCGTTCTTGTCGCAAATCAGCGCTTCATGAACTGCGCGGTAATAATTCAAATCCGCGCGCTGCCAGTAAATCGATTGCTGGAAATCGCCAACCATGCAGAAGTGGCCCGGTCGTGGACCGAAATGTCGATCTTGCAACCAAAAGCCCTTCGCTTCCGGTGGGCGAGTTGCCTCCAGCAGCACAGAAAATTGCAGCGGCTCAGTGTCCTGTGCTTCGTCGAGGATGACACGAAAACTTTCTTCCCGAATTCTTTGGGCGGCGATCGGCTGCCGCAGCAACTTTTCCGCGAGCGCGATTTGATCTCCATAAGTCACGAGTCCGTGATCGAGTCGAAAGTTGAGATAATCACGCTGCACCTCTGCCGCGACACACGTGGCTGCGTCGCAGATCCATCGGCGTAGCGGTGCAAATTTTTCGTGCCAAAGCTGAGTAAACTTTGCGTTTGCCGCCGTGAAACAAACCGGCCACCGCAGATATTCCCAATCGCCGGCGAAACGCTCTTCCCATTCGCGCAATTCCGCCTGAGATTTAGCGATGTTATCGCTGCCCGCTCGATCTATCTGTTGGTAGATCTCAGCGAAATTGAGCGGCGCACATCGCGCCATCTCTGGCACCTGTAAAACAGCGGAGCGCGCACGTCGAGCCAGCTCCATGAGGTCGCGCGCCTGCACGAAACGCAAAAGGATGGCCCGGTCGTTCTCGCCTAACGAGTTGCCAATTCGAGTTTGGCGCTGTGCAAATTCCTGCCACAGGTCCTCGTCGTCTTCGACTAACTCAAGCGGGGCAGGCAGACCAAGATAATGACCGAAGTCGGTCAGGAGTTTCATGCAAAACGAATGGATTGTGCCGAAGAAGGCGCGGTTGAATGCCGTCTGCACTTCCTGTCGCAAATGTTCCTGGAGCAGAGCGTGCCGGGTGCGCTGTTGCATTTCGTCAGCCGCACGATTGGTGAAGGTAACGACGACCAGGCGCGGCAAGATTTTGACCGCGTTCGGCGAACGAGCGATCGACAAAATGCGTTCGGTGATCGCAGTGGTTTTGCCGGAACCGGCCGATGCGACTACAGAAAAATTGCGGTCCAACTCACTGGCAAAACGAGCGCGTACATTTTCGTCGCTCGGTTTCACCATGTTTCCCACTCCTCTTTCTCAAGAACGAGCGCGGGATGCGTCAGCGCCCATTTATCTTCCAAAATGTCGTTGTCGATCGGCAATGTCGCGACCGGATATGGCGCGCCGTAACCGAATGCTGGACGGATTTCACCTTTCATCCCGAAAATCCCGGTGCGCTGCATTTGCGCGAGATCAGCAAAGATCTCTGTGTGTGGCACAAGATCGACAACCGACAATTGTGGCGCAACGTTTTTAACCGCCATTGAAATAATGCTCACGATCACCTCGGCGGCACCGAGTTCGCGCATGGCCAGCGCATAAAGGCCGAGCTGCAAGGTGGTGCCTTTGACCAAACTGTCGTGCAGATCCGAGGGCCTTAGTTCCTTGGCCGAACCGGTTTTGTAATCGACAATCCAGATATTTTCTCCGGCAAAACTGGACGCGTCATCTTTCGCGAGCACCAAATCGATCTGGCCGTGCAGGTCAAGTTCCACGCCGTCAGCGATTGTCACTGCACCTTCACGACCGACAGCCAACTCCGTCGCCATCCAACCCCACCCTTTTGCCCCTCCGATTTTAGCGCCGAGGTGCCGCGCGAGATAACGCGCGTTCAACCAACATGAGGTCCACCAATCAGGGACGACTTTGCCTGTCAAGTCACAAAGGCGCCGAACTGCTGCACACTGCTCGTCCGCGCCAAAGCAAATGCGTTCGTCAATCTTCGTCGGGCTCGGAAATGCAGAGAAAATCTTTCCATCCCGCGTTTTGACAACAGTCGCCAGCCAGTGATGCACCCATTTACCGGTTGTCGCCGTCCACGGATTAGCGGTCTCCTCCGGTGCTTCCACGCCGAGATACCGTTTCATCCAAATAATCGCCGGCGATGAAAACATTCGTTCGATATCGGTTACACTCAGCGTCGGCAGTGGTCGATACGCCCCGTTCGGTCGCAATGCGAAATCATATTCGCCGGCAGGTTTAGAAGAGTCGCGGCGCGCGTTGAACGCGATCAGGGTTTGCTGCACATCCGTCGCTGCACTAGTTGGTCTCGGCAACAGCGCAGTGGCGCGCTGAAGATTTTTCAACGTCGTTTGAGTGAGCGGCCCACGGCGCGTTTTGAGATAGAGTTCGGTGAAACATTCGCTCGGATTCCAGAAGCGTTCCGGTGCATCTTCCTGCACAAGACTGGCCGTGAGGGTCACGCTTTCACTGGCCGATTCTAGGAGCGCATCGAATTGACGCAACGCGATCGCGCGCTGCTCGCTGGGCCCAAGATAAAGCGAATGATTTTCGCTCACACTCGTGTGCCCCTCGCCCTGGCTTCCTTGGCGCGCTGCGCGCCGGTTGAGCTGTTGCACACTCTGATTGAAAGCGTGAATTTCTTCGGCGCGTGCGAACTCTGCACCTGCCGGAGGCGGCCACGCACCTTCGTTCCACCCGGCAAAAATCAGATGCGACCATTCCTGATTTTGCGCGCGTGCCATTGTGAGCAACTGCACTCGCGCATATGGATGATCGCCTGTTGCTGAGCGCTCGGCTTCTGAGGTCGCCGCAACTTCTTCCAGCCAGCGCAAAAAAAGTGTGCGTGCAAATTTTACATCGAGACGCTGCGACCAATCATCGACGACGTTGGCAAGTTCGAGTGTGTGTTGCTTCCACCCAAGATGCGCAAGTGAGATGTGAGTTTGTTCGAGAAACTGCGCGAACGTGGCGTGCGCAGGAAGAAAAGGCAACGCGCGCAGAGCTTCGGCCGCCGCGTGATATTTTTCGTCCTCGTAGGCCGCATAGAATTCGCGCAGGAGTTCGAGGTCATCCAGCAACAGCTCCTTGTAACTTTGGTGCAGAATCTTTTCGAAAACTTGCCGGCTGATTTTAGGCGATACGACCCCCGGGTCAGGCAACACGTTTAGAAAGCGTAAAAAAGAATTCAGTCGTGGGGCGCGTTGCAATTCAATCCAGGCCTGCCATTCCGCCGACTCGAAAATGCCCGGTACAATGTGGCCGAGTCCATCGTTATGCGGGATTTCGAGGCGCTCTAGCGAGCTCGCAACCAGCCGCGGCAGGGCTCCGCTGCACGGAAAAATCACGCCAAGCCGCGTGCATTTCTCATCTGCCAAATAACGAATGCATTGTCGCGCGATCGCTTCCGCTTGCTCGGAAAAGTTTGTGCCGATCAGAAAATCGAAACGCTTTGCCGTTTTCGCGCCTCCACGCATTTCCATCTCGCTGAAAAGTGAATCGCCAAATGTGGTGCTCGCTGTCGTTTTCGACACGCGTTGCGCTTCGCCACAGACCTCTTCCCAGGAGCCAATCCAGCAAAGATCGACATCGGAAAAGTTTCCGCGGGGTTCTTCGAGCACA
Source organism: Candidatus Udaeobacter sp. (assembly GCA_035315785.1). GTDB lineage: Bacteria > Verrucomicrobiota > Verrucomicrobiia > Chthoniobacterales > UBA10450 > Udaeobacter. The sequence goes on from DATFXP010000164.1 coordinate 8,266, forward strand.
ATCGTAGCGCTGTTTGCCAGTTCGACCGCGGTGCGCAGGACAAACCATTCTGCCCAATGGGCTCCGTCGAATCCGCTAATAAGCACATGGGAAAATTCTTGCCTGCCATGTGTGTGCTGTTGCAAGCGACTTCGGTCGCTCTCGCCGCGAAGTGCAAAACCGCATCTTTTTAGCAGCGCGTTAAAACGGTGAACCACTGGCGCAAACGACGGCAGTCCGAGTTCTTCGAATTTCCAACCGGACGTTTCGAGGCGATCCAATGCGCGCAGTAGGAGCGCCGGTGCACGAGCAACAGCTTTAGCAGCAAGCGCTTCAGATTCGTCAGGTCGATCTTCAACTTCAGTGGCCGCGATTGCGAGAAGCAAACGCAGAAGTTCTGGCTGAGCAGTCGGGATCGCATCATCTCGCGCGAGCAGCGCACGCAGACTGGCGGGCGTTATAAACTGCAAACCCAGGTGCGACCGGCCATTTGCGATTAAACGCGCCTTAATATCGTCAGCGTGTCCGCGCGTTGGGACTACCACCAGCGAAGGCAACTCGCGTTGCCACGCTCCGGGTAAAACTTGATTGAACCACGGAGCGATCACGTCTTCCCACGCTTCCTGCAGGGATGGGACAACGAGCAGAACGGGCGGCGATCGTTTCACAGGTTACGGATCTTGCACAGCGTCCTTTTGTCCGCCACGCGTTGAGTGACACCGTCCCGATCCAGCCGCTCGAGCAAGGGCACCATGATACGACGCGAACTCCCAAGTGCTTGACGCAGTTCGCTCACTGTTGCGGGTCCGTTTTTGGAAATGAACTCGGCCACCTGCGACTTCATTCGCTCAAAGCTCTCACGCAACAACACCATATCGGGAGCAAGTTCGGTCAGGTTCCCATTCTCGATCAAAAAGCGTACCACTTGCCGAGCCTGCGGATCCGACTCGATCGTTTTGCGCGAAGGTGGATCGAATGGCTTTTCGGTTAGCGCTTCGCGAATTCGTTTCTCGACCGCTTGAACCCCGACCGGGAGCGTCGGACGATGCGAAGCGCGCGCGATAACAGATCCTTTGCGGACGAAATCGCCTTCGCATAGATCGGCCACTAGCGATTCAAGCAGTTCCGGCTCTTGAATACGTATCGCTGAAGAGAGCTTAGCCAGATCGATACCGGCGCGCTCGGGAGACTCTTTGTGCGTTGCATCGATCAAGTTAATCGCCTTCGCGCAAAGTCTCCGCCAGAATTCACAATCGGCCGCGATGTGCTGGCACAGGATAATCCCACCGTTTTCCTCCAAATTCCTCAGAGCTTCAGCGATTTCATCGGCACTGAACCGTGATTTGCTCAAAAGATTTTCTCGACGCGCGAATCCCCGTCTCGCCACGGTCGCGTGCACCAATGAATCGAGGTCGTCTATCGCGATACTGGACGCCAATGATTCCTTGTTATCGTCTGGATCGAGCACAATTCCGCCCGCGATGGTGTGTCGCTCCGAGGAATCGCGAACGACAAAACGATCGCCGATAAACGCAAATGCAGGCAAGGCCAGCTTTAAATAAGCAATTTTTCCGGTGCCCGCTTCGAGCGATCCATTTTCAACGAACCTAATCCTGGCGGCGACACGCGAAGCACCGTGGTGAAGGTATATTGACGATCCGTTTTTCAGGGGTTGTGCACCGAGCTTATCCTCTTTAAGGCGTGGTGACTTTTCCAGACGAACAATCAGAGTCGAAGTTGGCGCACCATGACCTGGAACCGTGACTACATCGCCGCGCTCAATCTGATCGACGCTTAGATCTGGTAAATTGATTGCGGTGCGCATTCCTGGTTGCACGAGTTCCAGCTCGTGACGGTGGCTCTGAATCGAACGAATACGCGTTTCGAGATTGGTCGGATAAACAACGATTTGCTGACCGCGGTGCAATGATCCGCCGGTGAGTGTCCCCGTCACAACTGTGCCAATCCCACGAAGCGTGAACACCCGATCTATAAATAAACGCGGCTTGCCGATGTCACGTTGGGGCTCCATTCTCGCGAGTTGGCTGGCTAATGCATTTACGAGGGTTTCAACGCCCATTCCGGTCCGGGCGGAAGTGGGTATAATCGGCGAATCCGCAAAAGGTGTCCCAACGAGTCGTTCACGAATTTGTTCAGTGACAACATCGATGTGACCCAAATCGCTCTTGGTCAGCGCAATTACAGCGCGTTGCACACCGAGGTAATTGAGGATTTGCAAATGCTCTTCGCTTTGCGGCATCCAACCGTCATCTGCGGCAACGACGAAAAGTGCCAGATCGATTGAACCAATTCCTGCGATCATGTTGCGTACGAAATCCTCATGGCCTGGGACATCAACGATGCCCGCGTGAATGTTGTCGCCGTTTGGCGCGGTCACATTCAACACGGCGAAACCAAGATCGATTGTGATTTGCCTTTTCTTTTCCTCCGGCAGGCGATCGGGATCAATACCGGTCAACGCTTTGACCAGCGCGCTCTTGCCATGATCAACATGGCCAGCTGTGGCGATGATGAAATGACGCGTCGTCACTTCGTGCACGCTGCACGAACCCCGCCGATCACGCTATCGTCCTGTTGAGGAAAAATTGTGCGCAGATCGAGTTTGAATCGGTTATCTGCGATATAGCCAATCACAGGCGGATTCGACGCACGAAGGTTCGCCGCGAATTCGACCAGCGGTGAATGTTTCGGAAGGAACTCGATCGTCAAAGACGGCAGGTTCGCCTTTGGCAACGCTCCACCACCTGTTCTCGCTTTGCCACCTCCAATTGAGACTTTCATTGGCAAATCCTTCAAACGTGCAGCAATCGCTGTGGCACGGGCGCGCAATGATTCCTCTGAAGTTTTTAGAAGCCCAAGTGCCGGTATTTCGCAAATTTGTTGATCAAGGTGAAGATCAACAGTCGCTTGCAAGGTCGCCAGACAAAGCTTGTCGCAACGTAAAGCCCGAAATAGCGGTTCGCGTTTTAGCGCGGTGACGAGTCGTTTTTTTCCAGCGATGATTCCGGCCTGCGGACCGCCAAAGAGTTTATCGCCGCTGAAACAAACAAGATCAGCGCCGGCTTTCAACACCTCGGCAGGCGTTGGCTCATGCTCCGCAATTCCCAATGATTCAGTCGCGATCATCGCGCCGCTGCCGAGGTCTTCGACAAACGGAATTCGGTTCTTCTTCGCCAGCCTCCCGATCTCGTTCGAAGAAGGCGATTCTACAAAACCGCTCATGAAAAAATTACTGCGGTGGACTTTCAGAATCATCGCTGTCTTTGGCCCGACAGCGTGCGCGTAATCTTCGACTGTGGTCTTGTTCGTTGCGCCGACTTCGCGCAGTTTCGCGCCGCTCGCTTCGAGAATTTCGCCGATGCGAAAACCGCCGCCTATTTGCACCAGTTCGCCACGTGAAATGACAACTTCCGACGCGCCCGGCGGTCGCGCGCTACCAGCCTTTCTTGTGAAGTGCTGAACGATCAGGACCAGTGCCGCTGCGCAATTGTTCACTACAGTTGCTGCCTCGGCGGCACAAAGTAGGGCGAGCGCACGCTCGACATAGATGCCGCGCCCGCCTCGTTCGCCTTTCATAAGATCGTATTCGAGGTTTGAATACGCTGCCCCGATTTCATTCATTGCGTGCATCGCTTCAGTCGAAAGCGGGGCGCGTCCAAAATTTGTGTGAATGAGGATTCCGGTTCCGTTGATCACCGGTTGAAGTCTGCTGGCGCGAAATTCATCGAGCGAGCACCGAACATGATCCACAATGGTGTCGAATTCGGAGGGCGCGCTGTTCGCACGAATTTGTGACAGTTCGCGGCGGACAACCTCGACGACGAAAGGTCGCGGCAAATCGGAATAGCCGAGGGCATCCAGGATCTTCGAGACCGCCGGAATGTGCCGACGATTGTCACGCCTCATGCGGTCATACATATCAACGGGCGGCGCCGCCGTCGTGGTACGATTCGTCCAATAACCGCGGCCGAAGGCGTCGAGGCGTTTCGGAGAACCTTGAGTGTCTTTTTAAGATTTGCTTCGGCGACGCATAGCAGTAAACCGCCACTGGTCTGTGCGTCGGTTAATAGAATTTGGCCTGTCTCATCTGTGCGCGCCCAATCGACCAAAACCGTTGCTCCATTGAGATTATCCCGGGTTCCCTGCGGAACGCAGCCCAGGTTGACGAGTTCGTGAATTTCGTAGCTAATGATCGGCACAGTAGCGGGGTCGATGTCCGCGGAAACATCACTGGCCCGGCACAACGAGATCAGATGCCCAATCAGCCCATAGCCGGTGATATCGGTGGCGGCACGCACGAGTCCCAACTCAGCTAACTCGGCGCCGACCGTGTTGATGTGCGACATGAGCGTGGTCACGGTTTTTTGCAGCCCGCGCGAAGCCATTCCGCGTTTGATCGCAGTCGTGGCGATACCCGTGCCCAGTGGCTTCGTCAGAATGAGTACATCGCCCGGAGACGCATTTGCGTTTGTTGTGACGCGACGGATGTCTACGAGGCCTGTAACCGCAAGTCCATAGATCGGTTCCGGATTGCGAATGGAATGACCACCTATGATCACGCACCCGACCTCGGCTGCTTTGGCCAGGCCACCGCGCAAAATCGATGAAATCACTCTTGGCCTAACGAGATGATCAGGGAAACCAATGATGTTTAGTGCAGTCAATGGACGTCCGCCCATGGCGTAGATGTCGGAGAGCGAGTTGGCCGCTGCGATTTGCCCGTACGAAAACGGGTCGTCCACAATCGGTGTGAAAAAATCAACCGTCTGCACGAGTGCGCGATGCCGATCCAACCGATACACACCCGCGTCGTCGAACGTTTTCGAACTGACGAGTACGTTCCGGTTTAACGAAATGGGAAGCTGCGGCAAAACTTGTCGCAGGGCCTGTTGGCTCAATTTTGACGCTCACCCGGCGCAGGATGAAAGCGACGTTAGCTTTCGAATTTGCTCACGCGACATACGGTTCACCTCCTTTCGCTCATTTTCGATTTCCGAATTGCGATTTGCGATTGAAATCGTCCCACCTGCGCAAGGGGAAATCGAAAATCGGAAATTAAACGGCGGAGAGGATAGGAATCGAACCTACCTCGCCACTTGCGTGGCGACGAC